>CAMJXZ010000096.1 GCA_946409855.1 uncultured Clostridia bacterium
CCTTGTCTCTCACCCCTTCTGCCGCAGCATCCAGCTTCAAGAATTCATTGGTGGAACAATATGAAAGGAGCGCGGGGAGATGCAAGCCTTCAGCCTGCTGCGGACGACCCTGAACACCAGGGACCTGGGCGGCCACAGGACGGCGGACGGCTGGGTCACCGCCCGGAACCGGGTCTGGCGGAGCGACCATCCGCTGGATCCGGACCCGGAGGACGTCCGGCTGATGCTGGACAAAGGGATCACGACCGTCATCGACATGCGGGACGAGGTCCGCGTCAGCCAGAAGCCGAACGGGCTGACGGGCCGGCCCGGGTTCACGGTATACAATTTCCCGGTGCTGGAGGGGAGCACCCTCCCGGAATCCGTGGAGGCCGTGCCGGGCAGCTATTTAAAGATCGCCTGCGCGCCGAACATGAAAAACATCTTCGGGACCATCGCGTCGGCGGAACGCGGCGTTCTGTACAACTGCTCCGCCGGGAAGGACCGGACGGGGGTGGTCACGACGGTGCTGTTGATGCACTGCGGGGTCTTCGATGAGGAGATCGTTGAGGACTACATGCTGACCAAAGTCTGCAATCAGAAGCGCTTTGAGATGATCCGGGAACGTTTCCCGGACATGGATATGAACATCGCCGTTCCGCGGGAAAGCTTCATGCGGTATTTCATGGGGCTGTTCCGCGAACGGTTCGGCGGTACCGAAGGGTATTTTGACTGGCTCGGACTGCCCGCAGACCGCGCGGAGCGGCTGCGGGACATGCTGCTGGGCTGAGCGTTTCCTTGCATCAGGGGGAGGCCGCGCCTCTTCCGCCAATTCAGACGATGTGATCAGGGGAGGAAATTCCATGCGTTATTCGATCGGCCTGCGCATGCACGACACGGTGCCCGGGACGCTGCGGGAGCGGGCGGACTTTATCCGGTCTCAGGGCTTTGACTGCGTACACCTGGCGCTGTCCAAGGTGATCGGCAAACAGATGATGGACCCGGGGGTGATGACGCCCGGCCTGGCGGATGCGGTCATTAAGGACCTGGGCGGGCTTTCGGTGGCGGTGCTGGGCTGCTACCTGAACCTGGCTGAGCCGGACGAAAGCCGGTACCCGGGCATCCTGCGGAAATACACCGCCCATCTGCGGCTGAGCCGGTGGCTGAACGCCGGCATGGTCGGCACCGAGACGGGGAACCTGCCGGAGGACGTCCTCCGGGCGGAAGATGAAGAAGCGATGGACCGGGCGGCGGATTTCTATATCGAACGCCTCCGGCCGGCGGTGCGGAACGCCGAAAAGCTGGGCGCCGTCCTGGCCATCGAACCGGTCTGGCGGCACTCCATCCGCAACGGCCGCTGCGCCCGGCGGATGCTGGACGCCATCTCCTCCCCGAACCTGGGCATCATCCTGGACCCGGTCAACCTGATCCATCCCGGCCACCCGGAACGGGCGGACGAAACGGTACAGGAAGCGATGGACCTGCTTTCGGACGAGATCATGATGGTGCATCTCAAGGACTGGGTGCCGGACGGACAGGGACAGGCGGAGGCCGTCGCAGCCGGCACGGGCAGGATGAATTACGCCCCGGTCTTCCGCTTTATCCGGGAAAAGAAGCCCGGCATCCAGATGACGCTGGAAAACACCCGCCCGGACAACGCCGTACAGGCAAGGCAGTTCGTGGAACATATGCTCTGCGCGCCGGAGGACGCGTGAGGGAAGGGCAGAAGACGAGTCCGCGCCGTTCCGGCGGGAAGGACAAGAGGAGGCTTGCATGAAACGGAAATTATGGGCCGCGATTATTACAGCCGCAGTGATTGCGCTGCTTCCGCTTCCGGACGCGATGGCCGGCAGCGGGACGTCCATTCGTGGCCTGACGCCCATGGAAATGATTTCGGAAATGGGCCTGGGCATCAACCTGGGTAATACCTTCGAAGCCTGCGGGGACTGGATCAGACAGTGGGGGGACGGAACGCCGAACGCCTATGAAACCGCCTGGGGAAGCCCGACGGTCACGGAAGAAATGATCCGCGGCTACGCGTCCGAAGGGTTCAAAACATTGCGGGTCCCGGTGGCCTGGTCCAATATGATGGCACAGGACGGTACCTGGATCATTCATCCGGATTATCTGAGCCGCGTCCGGCAGGTAGTCGGATGGGCGCTGGACGCTGGCTTGTATGTGATCCTGAACCTTCATTGGGACGGCGGCTGGCTGGAAGACCTGCCGTCTGATCATGACCGGGTCATGGGTAAATACACGGCCATTTGGCAGCAGGTCAGCGCCGCCTTCCGGGATGACGGGGATAAGCTGGTGTTTGAAGCGCAGAACGAGGAACTGGGCTGGAATACCGTGTGGAACCAGTGGAGCGGTCAGGGAAACAAGCAGCTGTCTTACAGCCTGTGCAATGAGGTCAACCAGACTTTTGTCAACGTGGTGCGGGAAAGCGGGGGAAACAATGCAAGCCGCCTGCTGCTGGTTTCCGGCTACAACACCGACATCGGTCTGACCTGTGACCCGCTTTTCCGCATGCCGGAGGATCCTGCGGGCTGCCTGGCCCTGTCCCTGCATTATTATACTCCCTCTACTTTCGCCATTCTGGAAGAGGATGCGGACTGGGGCAAGTGCGCCGCATCCTGGGGTACAGACGCGGAATACGCGGAGCTTTCCCGCAATTTCGGCCGGATCGAAACCTGCTTTGTTTCAAAGGGGATCCCGGTGATTCTGGGAGAATTCGGATGTCCTGTCAAAAACAAGGATCCGGAATCTGTCCGCAGATTTTTGTCCGCTGTGGCGGGGGAGGCCTTCCGCAGAGGAGGTATTTGCCCGGTGCTTTGGGATACGCCCGGCGGCCGGTATGACCGCGGCTTGTGCCGGTTTACGGATCGGACGCTATTGGAAAGCATGCTGCCGGAAGCAGCTGCCCCATGATAAAACCGCTCCCGGCGTGATTTGCCGGGAGCGGCCGTGTTTTTTGGGGGATGCCGCCGGACAGGTGCCGGCCGGTTACGCCTGGATCAGCAGCGGTTCCGCGTCCACCCGGGTGTAGATCAGGACCCCGTTTTCGGCGCGGGCGGTGACCTGGTCCCCGATGCGGATGCGGCCGGAGAGGAGCTCCTCGCTCAGGGTGTCCTCCAGCCGGTGCTGGACGACGCGCCGCAGCGGACGGGCGCCGTAAGCTTCGTCGTAGCCTTCCTCGGCCAGCTGCTCCGCGACCGTTTCGTCGCATACCAGGGAAATGCCCTGTTCGCGCAGCCGGTTTTCCACCTCCCGGATCATCAGGAAGGCGATCTGCCGGGTATCGTCCCGGGTGAGGGGATGGAAGACGATGGTCTCGTCGATGCGGTTGAGGAACTCCGGCCGGAAGGTGTTCTTGAGCTCGCTGAGGATCTTGCCTTTCATCTGCTCGTAGGTGTACTCGCCGCCGACCCCGCCGCCGAAGCCCACGACCCCGGTGCGGATCATCTTGGCGCCGGCGTTGGAGGTCATCACGATGACGGTGTTGGCAAAGCTGACCACCCGGCCGGTGTTGTCGGTCAGCCGGCCGTCCTCGAGGATCTGAAGCAGGGTATTGAACACGTCCGGGTGCGCTTTTTCGATCTCGTCGAACAGCACCACGGAATAGGGCCTGCGGCGCACCGCCTCGGTCAGCTGGCCGCCCTCCTCATAGCCCACATAGCCGGGCGGGGAGCCCACCATGCGGGACACCGTGAACTTCTCCATGTATTCCGACATGTCCAGTCGGATCATGGCGCTTTCGTCCCCGAAGAGCGCCTGGGCCAGGGCTTTGCACAGCTCGGTCTTGCCGACGCCGGTGGGGCCCAGGAAGAGGAAGGAACCCATGGGGCGCCTGGGGTCCTTGAGGCCGGAGCGCGCCCGGCGGATGGCCCGGGACACGGCGCTGATGGCCTCCTGCTGCCCGATGACCCGGCTGTGCAGGGTGTCCTCCAGGTGCAGAAGCTTTTCGGACTCGTTTTCGTTGAGCCGCTGGGCCGGGATGCCCGTCCACAGGGCGACCACCTCCGCGATGTCGTCCCCGGTGACCTGGCCGCTGATGGCCCGGCGCTTTTCTTCCCAGGCGTCCTTTTCGGCCTTCAGCTTCTGGGAAAGGCGCAGCTCGCTGGAGCGGAGGGTGGCGGCCTTTTCGTAATCCTGGCTGTCGATGGCCTGCTGCTTCTGCTCGCGGATGACGATCAGTTCCTTTTCCTCCGCGTCCTGGTTGAGGGGCTGCGGCAGGGTCCGCATCCGCACGCGGGAAGCGGCCTCGTCCATCAGGTCGATGGCCTTGTCCGGCTCAAAGCGGTCCTGGATGTAGCGGCGGGAGAGGCGTACCGCCTCGCTCAGCGCCTCGTCGGTGATTTCCAGATGGTGGTGTTCCTCATACAGATGGCGCAGGCCCTGCAGGATCTGGTAGGTGGTCTCATCGTCCGGCTCTTCCACCATCACCGGCTGGAAGCGGCGGGACAGGGCGGCGTCCTTCTCGATGGACTTGCGGTAATCGTCCAGGGTGGTCGCGCCGATCAGCTGGATCTCGCCCCGGGACAGGGCGGGCTTCATGATGCCGGCGGCGTCCATGCTGCCTTCCGCCTTGCCGGCGCCGACCAGCTGCTGGATTTCGTCGATGAACAGGATGATGCCGCCGTCCTTCTTGGTGTCCTCCACCACGGCGCGGACCCGCTCTTCAAACTCGCCGCGGAACTTGCTGCCCGCCACCATGCTGGACAGGTCCACCGAGATCAGCCGTTTCCCGACCAGCGCCGCCGGCGGCTGGGAGCCAGCCATCAGCTGCGCCAGCCCTTCGGCCACGGCGCTCTTGCCGACGCCGGGCTCGCCGATCAGCACCGGGTTGTTCTTGGTGCGGCGGGAGAGGATCTGTACCATCCGCTCCGTTTCCTTTTCCCGGCCGATGACCGGGTCCAGCTCTCCGTTTTTCGCGGCCTCGGTCAGGTCGCGCCCGTAGCGCAGGTAGGCGGGGCGGTTGTCTTCCTGCCCGTTTTCTTCCCGCTGAGCGGCGCCGAACTGCAGGCGGACGTTGGGCTGGCCCGGCTGGCGGCTTTCCGGCGGGATCATGGAACGCTTCAGCTGGTCCGGGTCGCAGCCCATCCCGGTCAGGATCCGGACGGCGGTGGACTCATTTTCGGACAGCATGGCCCCCCACAGCTGGTAGCAGGTGACCAGCGCCTGGCCGCCCTGGTTGGCCGCCAGCACCGCGTGCTCCATGATGGACTTGAGGTGCGGGCTCAATTCCAGCCGGGAAGGCGCAGTTTCCCCTTCCCCGGCCACCTCGCGGATGGCGTTGTTCACGTTGCTTACATTGACCGATTCGGGGAGCCCCGGCACGATGCCCTTGCTGACGGACAAAAGGGCCAGCAGCAGATGCTCCGAACCGATAAACGAATGGCGGAAGCGGATGGCCGCCTGGCGGGCGATGTTCATCACGCTCTGCGCACGGTAATCAAAACGACCGAAAACTGGCATAATACCTCCCGGCCCGCTGCGCGGGCTGTGTTGTGGATCAGGTTCTGAAAAAAAGGAAAATGCGCTGCTGTATGGAAAAGACGGGCGGCGTCAGGTGTGCTCGATGCGGATCAGGGCGGTGGCGGCGGACTGCTTGACCCGCTGGTTCCGCCGGGCGATGTTCAGCAGCATGCTCCGCAGGATCCTTGCCCGCAGCGTGCTTTTGACGGCTTCCGGCACCGGGACGGCGAGGGCCTGGGGGGAGAGGGCGGCCGCGATCATCAGCCCGTCCTCCCGGGTGATGGTGCCGCTTTCCACCAGCTGCCGCGTCAGCAGCTGCGCGTCCTTGTCAGCCAGGCTCGCGCCGACCCGCTCCCGGATCAGATAATCCAGAAAATCGCTCTGGCTGCGCTGCACGTGTACGATGCGGATGCAGCCCCCGCCGCCCCGGCGGGACTCGATCATATAGCCGTGATCCGGCGTAAAGCGGGTGGACAGGACGTAGTTGATCTGCGATGGGGCGCACTGGAAATACTCTGCCAGTTCGTTCCGCTTGAGTTCCACGCCGTCCTCTTCGGATTCCCCCAGCAGTTCCTTGATAAAACTCTCGATGGTATCGCTCAGACGCATGTGACCGCCCCCTTCAGAAAAAGACAACTGACTATCTTTGACTATCAGAGTATAACACAGGTCGGGAGAAAAGGCAAGCTGTTTTTTTGATTGACGCTGCGGCGCGGTTATGGTAAAATCATAACAGAAAAAATCCGCATATCCGCGCCGGGAAAGTATAAACGAAAATCATGCCGCAGCGGGTGAACGGACATGCAGCCTGCACCAACCCTTTTTATGCCGCTCTGAACAGGAGGATGACGATGAAAAAACGGACTGCTCTGCTCCTTGCCCTCGTATTGCTGGCCGCCGGCTGTGCCGCGTCCGCGGACGAAGCTGAATTTCAGCTGCGCAACGGGATCCACTTTGGCGACAGCCTGTACGAGGTCAAGCGGAAAGAAACCCTGCCGATGGAAGACGGCAGCGAGGACAAGACGAATAATATCTGGTTCAAGGGCACCATTGCCGGCATGTCGGGTGAAGTAAGGTATGATTTTGACGAGAACACCGGCAAATTGACGGACATGCTGTATGCCTTTTCGTCCACGACGGACAGGGATGAGGTCGACAGCTGGTACGAGACCCTCAAAAAGGGCCTGATCCGCAAATACGGGGATCCGCTGAACAACACCGGCGGGAGCCTCCACCTGATCACGGGCGAAGCTTATTCCCACGGCTTCACGCTCATCAATCTGTACGAGCAACTGCTGGACTATACGGGCAGCTACCGCGACTACGACGAATGGATCGTGGATTCCGGGAACGATCATGTAAAGATCGACCTGTTCTGTTATTACATCCGGGACAAGAGCTATGAGTACACCTACCATATTGATCTGAGCTACCATTACTATACGGACCAGGATTATACGGACGCGCTGCTCGAAAAGCTGCTGAAAAACAGCCAGGTGGATGATGACCTGTAATGCGGCCGGACGGGGCGCGGCCTGTAAGCCGGGCGTCTGACGCTAAAAACATCCTGAAAACCGTCTGTTTCCCGGGGACGGCGCCGGCCTGAGGCCGCCGGTTCCGCGCCCCGGCGGGCAGGCGATTTTGTTTTACAGCGCACAGGCGGTTTTGTTTTACAGCGCAAAAGCCTTGCGGCACCGATGAAAAAGGTGTATAATAACATGGCGTTTTTATAGGGACGCTTCTGCCCGGAGCAGAGATCAAGAGATACAGGAGTTATCCGATGTTTGATTTTTTGAAGAAGATGCTGGGCGGCTCCAATGACAGCCAGCTCAAGCCCCTGATGAAACAGGCGGACGCCATCGAGGCGCTGGGACCGGAATATGAAAAGCTGTCCGACGAGGCGCTGGCCCACAAGACGGAGGAATTCAAAGCCCGCTATCAGAACGGGGAAACGCTGGACCAGCTGCTGCCGGAGGCTTTTGCCACCGTGCGGGAAGCCGCCTGGCGCACGCTGGGCATGCGCCCGTTCCGTGTGCAGCTGATCGGCGGCATCGTGCTGCACCAGGGCCGCATCGCCGAAATGAAGACCGGTGAAGGCAAGACCCTGACCGCCACCCTGCCCGCCTACCTGAACGCGCTGACCGGCCAGGGCGTGCATATCGTCACGGTGAACGATTACCTGGCGTCCTTCCAGGGGGAGGAAATGGGCAAGCTGTACCGTTTCCTGGGCCTGTCCGTCGGCATCATCGTGCATGACCTGACCAACGAGGAGCGCCGGGCCGCCTACCAGGCGGACATCACCTACGGCACCAACAACGAGATGGGCTTTGACTACCTGCGGGACAACATGGTCCTGTACGAAAAGGACATGGTGCAGCGGGGCCACACCTTTGCCATCGTCGACGAGGTGGACTCCATCCTCATCGACGAGGCCAGGACCCCTCTGATCATTTCCGGCCAGGGGGACAAGCCCACCGATATGTACGAAAAGGCGGACCAGTTCGTTTCCCGCCTGCATATCGACACGGACTACACCGTGGAGGAAAAGGAAAAGGCCGTCCTCTTTACCGAGGAGGGCACCGCCAAGGCGGAACGGGCGTTCGGCGTTGAAAACCTGTCCGACCCGGAAAACAACGACCTGAACCACTACCTGATCCAGGCCCTCAAAGCCAACGCCCTGATGAAGCGGGACGTCGACTATGTGGTGCAGAACGGCGAGGTCGTCATCGTGGACGAATTCACCGGCCGCCTGATGATCGGCCGGCGGTACTCCGACGGCCTGCACCAGGCCATCGAAGCCAAGGAGCATGTGAAGGTGGAACGGGAAAGCAAGACCCTGGCCACCATCACCTTCCAGAATTACTTCCGCATGTACAAAAAGCTGTCCGGCATGACCGGTACGGCCAAGACGGAGGAAGAGGAATTCCAGGGCATCTACCGGCTGGACGTCGTGCAGATCCCCACCAACATGCCGATGATCCGCAAGGACCTCAACGACATGGTCTACCGCAGCAAGAAAGGCAAGTACCAGGCGGTCATCAACGAGATCTGCGCCCGGCACGCCACCGGCCAGCCGGTGCTGGTGGGCACGGTATCGGTGGAAGTCAGCGAGCTGCTTTCCCGCATGCTGGAGCTCAAGGGCATTAAGCACAATGTGCTGAACGCCAAGCAGCACGCCCGCGAGGCGGAGATCGTCGCCCAGGCCGGCCGCCTGAACGCCGTGACCATCGCCACCAACATGGCCGGCCGCGGTACCGACATCCTGCTGGGCGGCAACCCGGACTTCATGGCCCGCAAGACCCTGCGCTCTGAGAACGTGGAGGAGGAGATCATCGAGGCCGCCACCGGCTTCAGCGAGCACGTTTCGGAAGAGGTGCTGGCGGTGCGCGAGCGCTACCGCGCCCTGAAGGAAGAATATAAGAAGACCACCGACGAAGAACATGAGCGCGTGGTGAAGGCCGGCGGCCTGCACATCATCGGCACGGAGCGCCACGAGTCCAGGCGTATTGACAACCAGCTGCGCGGCCGTTCCGGCCGTCAGGGCGACCCGGGTTCCTCCCAGTTCTTCATCGCCCTGGAGGACGACCTGATGCGCCTGTTCGGCGGGGACAGGATCACTCCCCTGATCGAGCGCATGGGCATGGACGACAATACCCCGCTGGAGGCCGGTCTGCTGACCAAGCAGATCGAGAACGCGCAAAAGCGCGTCGAATCCCGCAACTACCAGATCCGCAAGAACGTCCTGCAGTTTGACGACGTGATGAACCAGCAGCGCGAGATCATCTACGGCCAGCGCCAGCAGGTGCTGCGCGGAGAGAACATGCGCGAGGTCATCCGCGGCATGGAGGATTCCCTGATCGAGGAAGCGGTGACCCGCTTCTGCAACACCGACGAAGGCAGCGACCGGGATATCCACGGCCTGACCGACTATCTGGAGCGGCTGTGCGTCAAGCCCGGCACCATCGCCGCCAACGAGGACCTGGTGCGCAATTCCATCCAGGAGAATGTGACGCCCTTCCTGCAGAAGGAGGCCGGCCGCTTCTACGAGGAGCGGGAAAGCCAGATTGTGGAGATCGGCATCGACATGCGCGAGCTGGAGCGCGCCGTCCTGCTCCGTTCGGTGGACATGCGCTGGATGGACCACATAGACGCGATGGACCAGCTGCGCGACGGCATCGGCCTGCGCGCCTACGGTCAGAAGGACCCGGTCAACGAATACAAGCTGGAATCCTTCGACATGTTCGAGGAAATGGTCCGCCTGATCCGGGAGGACACCGTGCGCCGCCTCTGCCAGGCCCGCATCGAAAAGCCGCAGGAGCGCAAGCAGGTCGCCCACGTCACGCAGGAACGCGGCGCTGAGCCCGCCCAGGAGCCCCGCCGCACCCCGGTCAAGGCCGCCAAGAAGATCGGCCGCAACGACCCCTGCCCCTGCGGCAGCGGGAAAAAGTATAAGAACTGCTGCGGAAAGAACGCGTAAAGCAATATAACAGAAGGGCGCCGGACCGGATGCCCTTCTGTTTTTTATTGAATCCCTGCGGGCCTTTCGCGGAAAACGCGGGGCGGCTGTATCTGCCGGTACCTTCGCCGGAAAGGCCATGGTGCATGGCTCGGTTGGTAGGACACCTTGGTAGGAACTTCAAACCGACACGTGGTGGCATGGCTCAGTCGGTAGAGCACATCGTTCACATCGATGGGGTCGTTG
>CAMJXZ010000097.1 GCA_946409855.1 uncultured Clostridia bacterium
GACATCAGCCGGGAGCTGGCCGAAAACGACCTGATGGACCTGGCCAACGCCTGGTTTGACGGCCTTTCGCCCCATCTGGAAGCGCGCCAGGAGCTCCATTACCGCTGCGACTGCTCCCGGGAGCGGATGGAAAGGGCGCTGGCCGCCCTGGGCCGGGAAGAACTGAACGACATCCTCAGGACGGACGGTTACGCGACGCTGACCTGCCATTTCTGCCGGACGGCCCGGGTGTTTGATGAAAACGATATCAGAAGGCTGCTGGGAAAGGAAGCCGGGAATGACTGACCGGGGCAATATCACGCCTTTTGAGCGGCCGGCCGTATACTGGGTGCGCCGCGCCCGCCGCCATATGGACCGGGAGAGGCTGTCGGAAGCGTCCGCGCTGCTCCGGGAGGCGTACCGCCAGACAGGCCAGGGGGAGATCGCCCTGGAGCTGGCGGAGACGCACTGCGGGATGGGTTCCTACATGGCTGCCCGGCGGATCGCCGAGGACCTGCTTGCCAGGGACCCGGACTGCGCCGGGGCGTACTACGTCATCGGGCTGGTCAGCCTGGCATACGACGACGAACGGCTGGCGGACGACGCGCTGGCCACCTGCATGACGAAGGATACCTCCGGCGAATACGCCGAGAAGGCCCAGAACCTGCTGAACGAATACCTGTGGCGGCAGGACCCGCTGTTCCCCAGGGACGCCCGGGCCCAGGCGCTGCACGCCCAGGCGCTGGACGCGCTGTGGGCCGGGGAAAAGGACCGGGCCGAGGCGCTGCTCCGGAAAGCGGTCCGCCAGGGGAAGCGTCCCCAGGCGGAAACCGTTCTGGGGGAGATGCTGCTCAGGCAGGGCAAAGCGAAAGAGGCGCTGCGGCTGTTCCAGCGCGCGCAGAAAAAGCTGCCCGGGCGGCCCACCCAGCGGCTGCTGCTGGCCCAGGCGCTCTGCGCCGGCGGGTGGATCTCGCTGGCAAACGCCTGGCTTGAAAAGACGGTTCCCCTGTGCGAGAGCATTCCGGAGCTGACGCTGGCGGCGGAAAGCTGCCTGTACGCCGGCTGCCGGGATCTGATCATTACCCGCATCCGGGAAGTGCAGAAGGAAATGCCCCTGTCCAACGACCTGACGTACCTGCTGGCGGCCATTTACGCCGATTCGTGGGATTTTGAAAAGGCGCTGCACCAGCTGATGATCATCCTGGACCGCGACCCGGAGGACCGGGACGCCCTGGCAGCCCTGCGGATTATCGGGCTGGGGCCGGTGCCGCTGGAACGGCCGCCGATCGCGGACTTTGTGTACCGCCTCTGCCTCCGGCCGCCCATCCGGGGGGACGCCGCCCTCAAGCGGCTCGCCCACGGGCTGACCATCAGCATGGGCGGCGCGGTGCGCTGGCAGACGGTGTATAAGCTGACAGAAAGCGCCTGGCGCCATCTGAGCCCCCTGCAGAAAAAGATCTGCGACAGGGACCGGGCGGCTTACTGGCAGAACGCCTTTTACCTCTGGCTCAGGCAGTGCAGCGGCCAGACCTGGCTGCCGAAGAAGCCGGCGCTGTATTTCAGGCCGCGCAACCAAAGAAGGATCCGGCGCATGGCGCGCTACCTTCAAAGAATCGGAAACTGGAGACAGATCAAATGAAACTGATCGATTTTGACGGCGCGTTCGAAGCCTACCTGCAGGACTGGTTCGTGCGCAGCAAGGGACTTTTCCGCACCTATGACGAGATGGAAGACCGGGTGCCGGAGGTGTATCAGACCTTCCTGGACACCCCGGCGGACTTTCTGAACGGCGAAAAGCCGGGCGTGTTCTTTGAGCGCTTTTCCGACCCGAAGGAGCTGACGGACTGGATGGTCGCCTACGAAAAAGGCGGCGTGCCGGTGCCGGACATGCTGCTCAACCGGATCGCGGACCTGGGCCGGGCGGCGGAAGAAAGCCTGCTTTCGCTTCTGACCGCGGAAGACATCCCCCAGGCGTCCCGCATGAGCGCGGTGACGCTGCTCAGGGAGGTGGACAGCGCGCGGCCCGCCGCCCTCTATCTTTCCTGGGTTAAAGGCTTTGACGGGCGGGACGAGCTGACGGAAAACGCGCTGGAAAGCCTGCAGTCCATGGGGGACGCGGTCCTTCCCGCCATCCTGGAAACGCTGGAAGGGGCGACCGATGAAGGGCGGGCGGCGCTGCTGACCATCCTGCCGGAAGGCGCGGCGGATGATAAGACCGTCCGCCTGGCGATCTCCCTGTTTGAGCGACGCAGGGACCTGCAGGCGCAGCTGGCCGGCGTGCTGGGCAGGATGGGGGACGAACGGGCGCTCCCCGCTTTGCGGCGGGCCGCGCTGGACAGGGAAAACGGGTATCTGGTGTACATCGAGCTGCGGAACGCCATCGAGCAATTGGGCGAGGACGCGCCGGAGAGGGATTTCAGCGACGATGACCCGGAATACGAGTCCCTGAAGGGTTTATAAACGATGAAAACAGTATGTGAGCACTGCGGCACCGTGGCGGTGGAAGGAGAACTGTTCTGCCGGGCCTGCGGGGCCATGCTGCCCGTGCGGGACCTGAACGGCGGCGCCGCCGCGATCCGCCAGGGCCGCGCCCGGGTCGCTTCCAGGCCGTCCTACGGCTCGGAGCGGGCGCCGCAGGAACTGCCGCAGGAGACGCTGGACGATACCGACCGTGCGGCGCACGCCCTGATGGGGCGGCAGACCATCAAAGTGAATACCCCGCGCAGGCGCACCGGCATCAACTGGGCGCTCCTGTTTACAATCCTCCTGACGCTGATGGTCCTGAGCGTCGCGGGCGGGTATATTTACCTGCGCGCCACGCCGGGCGGGCAGAAGATCATGGCCCGCCTGGGCTATGAAGCGGACACCACCGCCATGTGGGACATCGGCATGGAATACATGGACCAGGGCTATATCGAGCGGGCCATCGCCATTGAGGAGGAAGCCTACCAGCGGGAGCCCCACCGGGAGGATATTTACGAGCGCCTGCAGCAGCTGTGCGAGGCCTATGAAATGGCGGAGCGGACGGCCGACGCCGAGCGCATCTACACCGTCATGTACACGGAAGTGGACAAGACCAACCCCATCGCCTACCAGAACATCCTGCGCCTGATGCGCGCGCAGGACCGGCTGATGGAGGCTGCCGAATTCCTGAAGCTCGCCTACGCGAACACCGGCCTTTCATCCTTTGAGACCGAACGGCTGGAACTGATCCCCGCCGCGCCGGTCACCGCCGAGGATGTCGCCGCCGGCCGCTACAAGAAAGACGTCGATATCACGCTGATCAGCGAGGAAGGAAACGACATCTTCTATATTCTGGGCGAAGAAGGATCCCTGCCCGAGGACGGCCAGCCCTATACCGAGCCGATCCACCTGGAGGAAGGCGGCTGGGTGCTGCGGGCCGTCTGCGTCTCCACGGAACTGGTCAGCGACGAGCTGGTGGCCAAGTACGTCATCACCTACCCGTCGCCGGACGCGCCGAAAGCCTCCCTGGCGCCGGGCACGTACCAGCAGCGCCAGCGCCTCCGCCTGCGCAAGCAGGGGGACGACCAGAACGTGACGATCTATTACACCATCGACGGCACCCCGCCGACGAAGAATTCGCCGATCTATGACGATGAGGGCATCCTGCTGCCCGGCGGCCTGGTGGTGTGCCGCGCCGTGGCGGTCAATCACTACGGGAAGGTGTCCAACGAAATGAGCGTGGAACTGATGATCAAAAACGTCCATTTCGAGAACTATTATTTCAACGACGGCGCCAAGCGCAATTCGGACTATATGGACGGCGCCCAGATCATGAAGACCACCCAGGAGCAGTTTATCAGGAAATTCGGCAACCCGGAGAAGAACGAGCAGATCACGGACTCCGCGCTGCGCGGCACCTGCTACCGGCTGACCTATTCCTGGGGGGAAGCCCGCTTCTACGTGGCGGAAAAGGGGACGCTGCTGTATTACATCAGCACCACGTCCGAAGGCATGACCGCGCCGCGGAATACCAGGGTCGGGATGAAAGAGGAACAGATCACAGAGAAATTCAAGGATATGGGGCAGAAACCCAATCAGGACGGCAGCCGGAGCCTGTACAACGACACCGCCCAGAAATGCTCCGGGACAATCGGTCTGCTGAAAACCGGCGGGAAAAGGATCGATTATTCCTATGTGGACAAGGAATATGAGGCCACCATTACCCTGAGCTATTATCTGACGAACGGCGTCTGCACGCGGATCGTCAACAGCTTCATGATCAACTGACCGGCTCCCCGGTGCGAAAGAAACAAGCAGAAAGCGCGCATGCGTTCACCGTTTGGCGAGGGTATGCGCGCTGTTTCTGTTTCTGTGGGATTCCCGGCTTGCGGGCCGGTCCGGTTTATCTTTCCGCCCGGCGCGTGCACGCCGCCGGGCCGATTTCGTAGAGATTGTTACCCATGCTGTCGATCAGGACGATGGCGGGAAACCGCTCCACCGTCAGCCGGCGGACGGCTTCCGGCCCCAGGTCCGGGAAGGCGATCACCTCGCAGGACAGCACGGACCGGGCCAGCAGGGCCGCCGCGCCGCCTGTGGCGCCGAAATACACGGCGCCGTACCGCCGCATGGCCTCGATCACCTCCGGCGAGCGGCGCCCTTTCCCGATCATCCCGCCCAGCCCCAGGGAAAGCAGCTCCGGGGTATAGCTGTCCATCCGGTAGCTGGTGGTCGGCCCGGCGGAACCGATGGGCAGCCCTGCCGGGGCCGGGGAGGGACCGACATAGTAAATTACCTGATCCTTCAGGGGAAACGGCAGGGGCTTCCCTTCCCGGAGCAGATTGATCAGCCGCTTGTGGGCGGCGTCCCGGGCAGTGTAGAGCACCCCGCTCAGCGTCACCAGGTCCCCGGCGCGGAGGGGCAGGGCTGCGGGTTTATGAAGCGGCAGCGTGAGGTCACGGATCATGATCAACCCCTCCTTTTTCTACAGCACGGTTTCCGCGTGCCGGGACGCGTGGCAGCAGATGCAGACGGCGACGGGCATGCCGGCGATATGCGTGGGGGCGTACTCGGCGCTGACCCACAGCGCCGTGGTGAGCCCGCCGATGCCCGCGGCCCCGATCATGGACCGGTTGATCCGCTCCAGCGCTTTTTCTTCCAGCGCGGCGTAGCGGGCGTCCGGATGATGGACGCCGATGGGCCGGGCGGTCGCCCGTTTGGCCATCAGGGGCGCGGTCTCAAAATCCCCCCCGATGCCCACGCCGACGATCACCGGCGGGCAGGGGTTGGGCCCCGCTTCCCGGACGGCGGTGACGACGGCGTCCAGCACGCCTTCTTCCCCGGCGGCGGGGGGCAGCATGAAGACGCGGCTCATGTTCTCGCTCCCGAACCCCTTGGCCATGGCCAGGATGCGCACCGATTCCCCCGGCACCAGGGACAGATGGATCACAGCCGGGGTATTGTCCCCGGTGTTGACCCGGTCAAACAGAGGGTCGGAGACGATGGACTTGCGGAAACAGCCTTCGATGTAGGCGTCCCGCACCCCCTGTTCCACAGCCTGCGTGAGGCTGCCGCCGGTAAAATGGACATCCTGGCCGACGGTCAGGAAGCAGACGGCCATCCCGGTGTCCTGGCATAAGGGGAGGCCGGTCTCGGCCGCGGCGGCGTAATTGTCCGTCAGCTGCGTGAGCACGTAGCGGGCGGCGGGGGACGTTTCCCTTTCCAGCGCCCGGCGCATGGCGGCCTCAATGTCCGGGCTTACGCGGCGGTTGATCTGCAGGAACAGGCCGCGGACGGCGGCCTGGACGTCGGTTACGGGCAGTTCTCTCACAATGTTTCCCTCCCAAAGATGACGGGGCTTTGCTGAAACAGGGGAACGGCGCTTTCGCACCCCAGGGCGCGGATGCGCTCGGCGCGGGCGTCCGTCTGCAGCAGACTGGCATAATCGGCTGGCTTGGCGGCCACGGGCAGCGTGCTGCGCCGCTTGATGGCGGCAAGCAGGGGCCGCGCTTCTTCCCGGAAGCCCAGCAGCCGGACGCAGGGCACGCGGGCGGGCAGCGTCTCCCGCGGCAGGTCCAGCAGCGCCTGGGATAAAAACCTGCGCACACCGGCCCGGGTGTCCAGCGGCCCGGCCGCCATCCCGACCAGCTCTTCCAGGCTGCCGGCCCGGGGAGCGCACTTGTATACCCGCTCCGGCAGGCCGTTCCGCTGCGTCGTATAGCGGGCAAGGGTTTTGAGGTCCATCATGGCGAGGCGGTACAGGTACGCCTGGCTGAGGGCGCCGGGCGGACAGACGGCGCGGGCTTTCAGGCAATCATCCGCGATGGGGGCGCAGGCTTCCGGCAGCTGTTGAAGCGCCTGTCCGGTCTGCCCGTTCAGGAACCGTTCCCGGAGCACCGAGGAAGAAAGAAAGCCTTCCGTATCCGGGTCGTCCCGCCGGCCCATCCGCTGAACGGGCACGGGGATCATGGGGGAATCCAGCGCCGGCAGCTGCTTCAGGTACGCGACGGCCAGGATGTTGTTGGGCTTTTGAAGGATATCCGGGGAGATCCCGAGGGTTTCCGACAGGGCCTGTGCCTGCGCCCGGGGGAAAGAAAGACCGCTCTGCAGCTTTTCAGTTAGGTGCCGCTCAAACGCTTCGGACGGCTGCCGTAGCATCTCCGCGCACCCGCGGAGCAGGTCAAAGACGCCGCTGTCCTCGCAGCCGAAGGAAAGGTGGGTGACCACGCCCAGCCCGTCCAGCGCCTGCACCCCGCCCGCGGCAAAGCGGTCGGCCTCCATCACGGAAAAGGTGACGGGCAGGGCGAACACGGCGTCCGCTCCTCCCGCCAGCGCCATCCTGGCCCGGTCCCGCGCGGCAAAGAAGGAAGGCGCGCCCCGCTGGGTGAACGCCGTGCTGAGGACGCAGACCACATAGTCCGCCCCGCAGGCCTCCCTGGCCCGGGCAAGGTGCCATGCATGCCCCCGGTGAAAGGGATCGTATTCCGCGATGACGCCGCAAACCCGCATGCGCTGCCTCCAGAAAAAAACGAAATAACCGGCCGGATCACTGCCGTGACCGGCCGGAGGATGTCAGCCCCTGTTCCGCCCGAAGAAACGGGCGCCGCCGCTGCGCACGCGGACATGGTTTTCTTTGGCGTACGCTTCGCCGGCGGACCCCGGAGAAGCCCGGAGCGTCAGGCCGGGGCAGTCGGCAAACGCGCTGTAGCCGAAATGCGTCAGCGTATCCGGCACTTCCAGCTCCCTGAGCGCCGCGCAGCCGCGGAAAGCGCTGTCGCCCAGCCACTTGAGCTCCAGCGGGAGATTGATCTTCTTTAAGGACGTACAGCCCCGGAACGCGTCGTCCCCGATCAGGGCAATGCTTTCGGGCAGGGTCATTTCCGTCAGCCTGACGCAGCCTTCGAACAGGCCGTTTTCCACCCGCTGAAAGTTGTTCGGCAGCGTGAGCGTCAGCAGGCGTTCGCAGCCGGAAAAGGCGCTTTCGCCGATGGAACGGACGGAGCCGGGCAGCTGCAGGGACTCCATCCGCGCGCAGCCGAGGAACGCCCGGGCGCCGATGGTACCCAGGCCCTGGGGCAGGAAAACCTGCGTCAGGGAAGTGCACATGGTAAACGCGTCGTCCTGGATGGAAGCAAGGCCGCGGGGGAGCAGCACCGTCCGGGGCCCGACGCACCAGGCGAAAGCGCCCTCCGCGACGGAGGTGACGCCCACGGGCACCTGGATTTCCTGGTCCAGCTTGCCGGCCGGGCAGCACAGCAGGATCTTCCCGCGCTTGTCCAGCAGCATGCCGTCGACGGTTTTGAAGCGGGGATGGTCTTCCGGCAGGGAAAAAGCCCGCAGCGAGCTGCAGCGCAGGAACGCGGAAGCGCCGATCTCCGCCAGGGAGCGCGGCAGGCGGAGCGATGTCAGGCGGGTGCAGCCGCTGAAGGCCTCCCGGCCCAGGGACAGAATGCCCTCCGGCAGCTCCGCCGAGGTGACGGCCGTATCCGCGAACGCCCCCGCCGCCACGGCGGTCACCGGCGTGTCCTGATAAACGGCGGGGATCACGGCCTCTTCCGGCCCGTGGTAGCGGACCAGCTCATAGGTCCCGTCTTTTCTGAGCTCGTAAACGGTTTCCTGAACGGTTTGTTTCCGCATGGTTTTCACGACCTTATGCATCATAGAATGAGCGGATGCCGCGCGGGTCACTGCCAGGGGAAGCGGAACTCCCGCCGGCAGGGGAAATGGAACTGGCGGCAGTAGCGTTCCGCGTAGGAATGACGGCTCACAATCAGTGTCAGCTGATCGCAGTTGTTGAAGGCCTTGTATTCGATATTGGTGACATTGTCCGGAATGCTCAGGGTGCGCAGCGCGGTGCAGCCCGAGAAAGCCCGGCTGCCGATGCTGCGCAGGGAAGACGGGATCTCCGCGTGCCTGAGGCGCGCGCAGTGGTAGAAGGCGTAGCGGCCGATGGAGCGCAGGCCGTGGTGCATCTTCACCTTTTCCAGCTGGTTGCAGTGATAGAAGGCGAATTCGTCGATCTGCAGCAGGTCCGGCGGCACATCCGCCTCCTTCCCCGTCAGCGCGGGCAGGCTGATCACCAGGGAACGTTCCTCCCGGTTGACCAGGAAGCTTTCCGTCCGGGTGAGCACGGGATGATTGGGGGATACGTCCAGCCGGCTCAGCGAGACGCAGCCCCGGAAGACGGACCGGCCCATGCGGACCAGACTGTCCGGCATGGAGAGCTGTTCCAGGTTTTCGCAGTGGGTGAAGGCGTGGGACCCCATCCCGGACAACGTGTCGGGCATCACGACGGTCCTGAGATGTTTGGCGTCCTGAAAGGCGTAGTGACGAAGGTCCGTGACGCCGTAAGGGATCGCGTAGGTTTCCGCCATCCGTCCGAAGGGATAGCGGATCAGGGCCTTCCCGTCCCGGGTGAACAGCACGCCGTCCCGGACGGAAAAGGCGGGGTGGTCCGCGTCGGCCGCGAAGGCCGTGACGGGGCCGCCCTGCTCAAAGGCGTCCCCCTCCACCTCGGCCACGGGGATGCGCTCCACCAGCTTCGGGATGGTCAGGATGCCGCCCGCCCCGTGGTATTCGGACAGGGTCAGGGTGCCGTTTTGATTCTGCTCGTAGACACAGTTTTCATAATGTAACGATGCCATGGCTGCTCCTCAAACAATGCTTTCCGCTTCATCCGGCCGGGCCGACGGTCTTCGATGCGCGGCGCCGGGGTCGGAAATGAGACGGAAATCTGTGCGAAACTGTTTTCGGTTTCGCACGGGATGCTTGGGTTTCTTCAGTAAACTGATCCCATTGTGTGTATCATACCATATTTGTCCGAAATCCGCAAGGAAAAAACGGTTTTTCTGTCATTTACCCCGCAATCTGGCGAAAAAAAGAAAAACCGCGTCCTGCGCCGGCCCGTCAGAAAAAGCGTTTTTCATTGATCGGGCAGGCAGAAACACGATTTCCCTTTTTGCCGGGTATCTGGCCGGGGAGCGCCGTTACGGCTGGTACGGCGTTTTGCACTGCGGGCAGCCGTGGTGCGTCAGGGCGAATTCCGGGGTCATCCGGCTGCCGCAGCAGGGGCACTGGATGTAGATGGCGTCCGCCTGGATCCAGCCGGAGCGGCCGATCATGTCCGCCTGGGGCATGGCCGAGGCGGGCCAGGGAGCAGCCTGCGTCTGCTTTTGCTCCTGTTCCGCGGGCGCTGTCTCGCGGCGGGCGGCGTTTTCCCGTCCCGACTGGGAGCGGCGCTGGCGGCCGGCGCGCCTGGGGGCGTCCGGGGTGTAGCCGGCCTGGGTGAAGCGGTCCGCCGCGGGTTCGGGGGCCATGTCGCCGGTCATGCCCTGCCTGAGCTGCCTGAGATCCTCCGCGATCCGCCCGCGGCTGTAGACCAGCATGGAAGATACCAGGGCCAGAAACCCGCCCGCCGCGGCGATGCCCAGGAAGATCAGCAGGCAGAGGAAAAAAGGCGTGCGCAGCCGGCTCAGCTGCACCCAGGTATAGATGCCGGCGCCCAGCGTCAGCGCCAGGAAAACGAACAGGCAAATGCTGGACAAGCGCATTAGTTTCTTCCCGATCGGTTCAAACATGGCCGGCTGCCCTCCTCAGTGCATGGCTGTCATCAGAAGCAAGATGACGGACGGTTCATAAAAACGGATTCTTTGTAACTTTTTTGTTAATAATACACCAAAAAGACTAAATTTTCAACGTGAAATATTACA
>CAMJXZ010000098.1 GCA_946409855.1 uncultured Clostridia bacterium
ACGTCGTTCTGGGTGCCCAGGTAGGTCACGTTGTTGATGCGGCAGTGTTCGGGCTCACGCAGCATGGCGTAGGTCTCGTCCACAGCGCGGTCGTCGGTGTAGCTGTACTTGTCCTGGATCCAGCTGTCGTCATCGTCAAAGCCGGGGGTCGGGGAGAACCACAGGTCAGCGATGAGGGTCAGCATAGCGACTTCTTCATCGGTGTAGCAGGCGGGGATCATGGTGATGTTGTCGGAAACGACGGTGACATAAGCGTCGCCTTCGTGCGGCACGGGCCAGGCCACGCAGCCCCAGTCGTCCGCCATGTCAGCCATTTCGGAGTTGGGGTTGAAGCCGCCGTAGGTCTGATAGACGTAGAAGCCGCAGTAGCCCTTCTTCCAGTCGTCCTTGTACCAGTCCCAGTTGGCGCCGTCAGGCGTCGGGGCCCAATACTTTTCCTGAATGCCCTTGAACCAGGCCAGCGCTTCCAGCGTTTCATCAGAGCCCATGGAAGGATAGATCTTGCCGTTCTCGTCGAAGGCGAAGAAGCTGCCGCCGTTGGCGAAGGTGGAGAGGACGTAGGCGTCGTCGCCGGAGCCGATCAGACCCCAAACGTCGTTGATGCCGTCGTTGTCAGTGTCGCGGGTGAGCTTGGCCAGCATTTCTTCGAAAGCTTCCCAGGTCCACTTGCCTTCCTGCTGGAGGTCATAGATGGTATTCCAGTCGATGCCCGCTTCCTGCAGAACGCGCTTGTTGAAGAACAGGCAGCCGCGGGGTTCGGAATTGCCGGCATACAGGCCGTACAGTTTGCCGCCGACAGTCATGAAATCCAGCTCGGCCTTGTTCCACTTTTCATCGCCGAGATTGATGTACTTGGCATTGATGGGAGCAGCGATGCCGTTCTTCACCAGAGCGCCGACCTTGCCGGGCTCGATGATGTAGATACGATAGCTGCCGTCCGGGGTGCCGGCGAAGTTGATCATCTGCTGCGCGCAGGTGCCCCAGTCGCCGTCCTGCAGCTGATACACTTCGCAGTTGTAGGTCTTATTGATCCAGTCACGATAAGCGTACTGAGCAGCCTGCTCTTCGGTCGGATCCGCAGCGCGTTCGGTGCTGCCGGTCCAATAGTCCGCGATCCAGATCTTGGCACCGCCGAAATCGATGCCGGGCACTACTTCAGGATACCCTTCCTGCGCTTCGGCAAAAGCCGCGCAGCATGCAGCCATCATCACGGCTGCCAGAAGCAGAGCAACAAGTTTCTTCATGGACAGATCCTCCTTTTTTATTTTACAACACTTTAAAACAAAGTGCGTAAATCAGAATTGTTTAAAGGGGTCTTTTACCAAATCGGGGTTATTATACTATGATTTTTCATTCTTTGCAAGCCCATTTTTTTATTCCTTGGAACCGCTCATGGCGATGCTCTCCACAAACGTCCGCTGCGTAAAGCAGTACAGGATGATCAGCGGGATGCAGCAGATCAGCACGCCGACGAAGACCAGCTGCTGCTGGCGCGCGTTGGGGACCACCTGCGCGGAATCCCGACCGGCGTTGAAGTACATACCCATGCGGGAAATGATGCCGGAGAGCTGCGTGGAATACAGGGAATAGCTGGACAGGAAGTTCCTGCTGTAGAACAGGTCCGTCCACTGCCAGACAAAGGAGAACAGGAAGCAGCTGGCAATCGTGGGCACCGCGTCGGGCAGCATGATCTCGCAGAAGGTGCGCAGGGTGCTGCAGCCGTCCACATACGCCGCTTCTTCCAGGGATTTCGGGATGCCCCTGAAGTACTGACGCAGCATGTAGATGTACAGACCGTCCTTCAGGCCCATGCAGGTCAGGCTCATCAGCACGTACGGCAGGACCGACCCGCGCAGGTTCAGCGGATGGCCGGCGATCAGCTTGATGATGCCCAGGATGTCAAAGGTCGCGAAGTGTACGATCAGGGACGTCTGAATGGTCTGAGGCGGCACGATGATCAGCAGGATCACGCAGGCGAACCAGAATTTCTTGAACGGGAAATCGTACCGCGCGAACCCGTAGCCGACCAGGGTGCAGGCGATGATCTGACAGACCGAGACCAGCAGCGAAATCCACAGCGTGTTCCAAAGGGAACGGAAGGTCCATGCCCCGTTGACGGTCTTGAGGTCCGTCAGTTCCGCCACGATCCGGTAGTTGTCCAGCGTCACGTTCCGGGGCAGAAGGACAATGGTCGAATCGTACAGGTCGGTTTCCACCATGATGCTGGTGGCGAAGCGGAGGATCATCGGCTGAATGATCATGAAGCACAGGCCGAACAGAAGCGCCGCGCGAATGATGGAGACGCTGTACTTTTTCGCCTTCATTTTGAAGGCGTATTTTTTGTCGCGTCCCTTGACAGGTGTCTGAGCAGCCGCTTGTGACTTTTTAATCTTCATAGTACTGCACCCCCACGGTGATGATCAGGGAGCTGATGAGAATGAAGAGGATGGCCACCGCAAAATAGATCCAGTTCATTGCGGATGCGCCGCCAAAGTCAAACTTCTCATAAAAGAGGGTATTGATGCGCTCCATGACTCGGTTGTCGTTCTTCATGAAGAAGTCGATGATGGTATAGATGGTATTGACCAGCAGCAGCGGGCTGACCATGGGGAAGGTGATCTTCCAGAAGGCTTCCCACGCCGAGCAGCCTTCCACGTTGGCCGCTTCATACAGCGACGGGGAAATGGCCTGCAGGCCGCTCAGGAACACGATGATCTGAATGCCGCTGGCCATCACGATATCGTAGATGGCGTCGATCATGTCGAACAGCACAGAGAATACCCCGCTGCCGATCCCCGAAACGGACAGCAGATCCTGCAGGCTTGCGGATATATTCACCCCGGAACCGTTTGAAACCGATTCGGTCATGCCGGCCATCATGTTGTAAAACTCGTTCTGACTTTCGATGCCGGGCAGAACGCCGGAGGACAGGATCACCGGCAGGAAGAAGATGACGCGGGCAAGGGTTCTGCCCTTGAAGTTCTGGTTCAGAATGACGGCGATGACGAAGGACATGACCAGCGTGGCCAGGGAGTTAACCGCCATACGGCCGATTTCCTCCACCAGGTACTGGCTGAAGTACGGGTCCGCGGTAAAGGCTTTATTGTAGTTCGTCACGCCGACGGGCGTCATGGAAAAGCCTTCCCCGGGCACCAGCGTGACACGGCTGAAGCTCATGATCAGGGAGAGAATCAGCGGCCGGATCATGAAGACCAGGAAGCCGATGATGAACGGCAGGATAAACAGGATGCCGTGTCTCGCGTTTCGGGCGCGCATGGTCGGGAATACGTCGTTTCCCGGAATAAACGCCTTGAATGAATCAGCCAGGCTCCACCGGTTCGGCGAATACGCCTTTTTCTTGCTCAATCCAGGTCACCTCCTTTGACAACATACTCATACGGAGGAACGGTAATGTCCTCTCCTTCGTATACTTCGGTACCGTAGTTGACGTATACCGTCATACCGTTTTCATAAGTGGTGGCATGGACATCTTTGCTGAGCACCTCGTGACCGACGATCCGCTGCGTGTTCAGGCCGGCCATCTCGCGCTGATAGCGGGTGATGATTTCTTTGGCGCGGCTCCCCCAGGTGCCGTAATCGGCCCCGAAGTAGCCGGAATAAGTGGTATCCTGGAAGACCTTCGCGTTTTCCGAGACAAAGGTGAAATTGAGCCCCGCCCCGTATTCCGCGCAGTGCAGCAGTTCCGTACGCCAGTCGTTCGCCAGGTTGAGGGGTTTGCCGGTGTAATTGACGGCGCCGTGGATCGCGATCTGGTAGAAGGGCACCGACGCGTCGATGATGGAATAGGACATACCGGAAAGATCCATGTCGGTAATGATGTCGGCATAAGGCACCGCGTAATCGAAGCCCTCCTTGATCATCACCGATTCCCCCGCGGAGCGGGCGTTCACCAGCGTGTCAATATTCATCCGCTTCACCTGCTCGCGGCTGACAACATTGTCCCCGTTGTAATCCGCGCTCAGGATGTTGCCGATGTCCCGGAAGGCCACGCCGTAGGCTTTCCGGTCCGCAAGCGCCTTGATCAGGTTGTTCGCGCCGTTCTGCGCGTAGGCCGGCGTGACCAGATAGAAGGGATCCAGCCCATCGCTCGATTTGTAGGTGATTTCAGAATACGGATACAGCTTGACGCGCTCGCGGGTCGTATACCGGGCGGCATGGCTCTGCACGATGAAGCCCTGGAACAGACCGCTGCGGTAGCTGAAGCAGCTGATGCCGTCAAAGTAGAGCGGGATATCAGCGGTTTTTGCACCGGCGATCAGGGAATCCATCCCGCGCACGCCGCCCAGCTCATTGAGCACACGCACCCCGGTCAGCACCTTCTGGCTGACGCCGCCGTTCATCCATCCGCTGTAGCGCCCTACCAGGTTGTCCGCCCCGGCGGCCTTGATTTCATTCAGGATTTTGAGACCGTCGTCAAACCGGGTGACAGCCACGACGGAATCCACCGGCATGCCGAATTTAACCAGCTTTTTGTCGATGGCGCCCAGCAGTTCGACGCTGACGGGCATGTCCGCCTTGAGGGAAGCGCTTTCCAGCTGCGGATGCTGAGCCTTCAGGTAATTGCCGTATTCCCTGGCCATATCCACATAACTGCCGCTGTCGATAAAGCGGTAGCGCTGGACAATGGTATCCTGGGGAAGCTGCTTTTCAAACAGATAAACCGCGGTAGCCGTTTTGTTCGAAACGTTGTACTGGTCGCCGTGAATCGCCGTGTACTGGGCGCAGATCCAGTTATAGCTGTTATCGTGATTGCTGATGTCAGCCCTTACGCCGCTGTAGGCGGCAGCGCCTTCGATCATGCAGATGAACGAACCGCCGTTCCTGGACATGCCGAACACCGGGAAAACGTTCTTGGTTTCGTTGACGACCTCGCTGCGGTACATGCCGTAATCCCAGCCGTACATGTTCGCCACATAAGGACGCTGGCTCTGTTTGCCGTTGTTAAGGTTGATCAGCGCGCCGCCGCCCTCCGGCACCAGCATAAAGCCCTGATCCTGCGTGGTCGCCGCGCCGAACATCGGCAGCGGGGTGATCCTTGTCAGCGGGAAATTGGCTTTATAGCGGATTTCGCTGAAGGGAATCTCGACGACGAAATCATTGCCTTCCAGGCGGTAGCGGACAATGACGTTGAACACAGGTTTCTCCACGGCGGAGGCCCCCGCGATCAGCTGCTGGTCCAGATCATAGTCTTCCTGGGTATACCCCACGTCGATAAAGTACTGGGCGATGGTTTCATAGTCCGACTTTTTGCTGGTGTCCAGCACGCGGATCGCCTGCTCCGCGGCAGAAGGATAAAGCGCCAGCGCCGCGTCGCGCTCTTCGGGCTTCATTTTCGCCAGCGTTTCCGGGGAATAGATCTTGTAAACGTTGCCCACCTTGCTGTTCACTTTGGACTTGCTCAGGCCAAGCTCCGTGCGCATCTTGTCCGTGAACATGATATAGCGCTCTTCTGTGATCGCGTAGGGCATCAGGTAGATCTTCTGGATATCGCCGACGGCGTATTCAATGGTGACCGAATTGTCCGTGGCTTCCTTGACGACAAAGTTGCCGTTCACGATGCTGTGCTGATAGTTGTTGAACGCGATATCATTCGTTCCCTTGTCCTTGTCCTTGTAAGACAAAAGCAGGGTGGACTGCAGATTGTTCAGGTTGTTCGTGCTGCTCTTCGCCACAGGGTCGGACGCGGCATCCCTGGGATTGGACAGCCATTCGCGCCCGGTCGCCTTTTCCGTCAGCGTGAACTGGCTTGTCGTCTTATCCAGATCCAGCTTCAGAAAATCGTTTTCAATGGTCAGCATCCCGGTTTCGCCGTCGTTGTACAGAACCTCCGGAAGCGCCGTTTTCTGCTCGTCCTTCGGCGTATACAGGCGGATGCCCACGTAAACGATCAGCCCGACCAGCAGCAGGATGAAGATCAGCCAGAACCAGTTTTTCTTTTTCATCTTCCATCCCCCTTAGTAAAGCCGGAACACAATTTCACGATACAGGGAAACGAAGAACCCCAGCGCATCGCTCAGAAGACTGAAGAACACCAGGATGAGGAAGATGATGATCAGCGCGCCCAGGATCGTCATGAAGACAAAAATGATGGTTTTCCCCGGGCCGAAATCATGAACCTCCATCAGTCCGACAAACGCCAGGAACACGCACCAGATGACCGAGAAGCTCATCAGCACGCTGTAGTACGCTCCCTCGTCCACCGTGATCATATGGCTGATCAGAATCAGCGGCAGCTGGATCAGGATGTAAGGAACCAGCGCGTAGCACATGGCCATGTAGATATCCGAAAAACGGCCTTTGCCGTCAAACAGCGTCGTCCATGCCCAGTTTGACAGACACAGGATCAGAAAGGGGAGCAGCAGGGAAGCGGCCCGCTCGTAAATGTTGATGTACTGGATCGGCGCGCTGATGAACTGGAAGTTGGTGCACATCAGCTTGAGCACATAGGTCAGCAGGAACAGGAACAGGAACGTGTGCGCCGCGGCCAGGGAACCCCGCTTTTCATGAACCAGGTCCCAGTAACCGTCAAAAGGACGTACAATGACGTGCAGCGCATACTTCAGGGTTTCTACGTAGCGATGCAGCCACGCGCGGCGTCCGCCGGAGGCAACAGAATCAGCCGTGTAATCCAGAGTGCTCATATGCTCCCACCTCCCTCTTCAATTTCATGATTTTCTTGACCGCCATCGGCACAAAGATCAGTACCGCCAGCACCGCGACCACCCAGCCGATGTTGCGCTCGATGACGATCTTGCGCTGATAGCGGTAAGCCCGTCCGTAGTTCTCCCGGTCATGAGCCATCTTGAAGTAGTCCATCGCCTCGGCGAATCTCTCCTCGCGCATCAGCGACCGGCCGATCCCGATAAACGCGAGGTTGTAGTTCGCGTTCAGGCTGACTACTTTGCGCCAGATCTCAGCGGACCCGTCGTAGTTTCCTTTCAGATACTCATCGCTCGCCTGATAGATCATGCTGCCGTACTCGGTCGGTGTAAACACCGTCACGCTGCAGTCGTTTTCATCCAGGCAGTACAGGTCATATCCGATGTGTTCGATGGAAACGGCGCCGGTGAACGCCCCTTCGTAGTTGCCCTTGGTGCCGAACGCCCAGAGCATGATCCCCTGGGAATCGTAGCCGAACAGGCGTCCGCGCGTGCCGTCCAGGGCGACGTAAATATCGTTGTCCAGCACGGTGATATCCCTGAGCTTGGAAGGGCCGTCCTGCTTGCTCTGCTCCACCCAGTCCAGGTCGCCGATGGGCGGGTATTTATCGTTCTTGATCAGGATATCGTTTCCGATGGAGTTGATCCGGCGGATGGGCTTGGCGTTGTCGTACAGCAGGTCATACTCGCTGAAAACCGTATTGGTCGCATAGATAAAGCCGCCCTCATCAATGCAGATGTTCTCGTATTCCGTAGGCACGAACGCTTCCTGCTGCTCGCGCTGCTCCTTGGTGGTAAAAAATTCTTTCCATACGTAATCCCACAGGGAGTACGTGACCTTGTTGGCGCCGATAAATCCGGTAAACGTGCCGTCCGGCTCGTATTTGATCAGGCCTTTGTTGATGTTGGTAGCCAGGACAAACAGACGCCCGGAGGAATCGACGCAGATTTTGTTGGGCAGGAAACTCAGCTTTTCGTCAAAAGTAGCGTCGTTCGGTTTGACGAATTCCCGGATGAAGCGGCCGTTTCCGTCCATCATCACGACGCGGTGGTTGTTCATATCCGCGACGTACATGTTCCCGTGCTGGTCCACCGAAACGTCGCGGGGGCTGTTGAAGCCGGAAGGCTCCGCGCCCTCCGCGTGGTCAATGATGCGCGCGAGGGAATACTGAGCTCCTTCCCGGTGGACCTGCAGAATGCGGTTGTTGCCGGTATCCACGATATACAGCTCATTGTCCCGCGCAAAGAGGCTCTGCGGTTTGCTCATCGCCTTTTCCAGCCCCAGCGTGCCGCTGTAAATCACCTGATCGACCCGGTAAGCGTCCGGCGATTCCCGGATCTCTCCCCAGAAGTCGTAATTGTAGGTGTAGGTGCTGGAGTAGCCGTCTTCAATGGCAAACGCCGCCAAAGGCATCAGCATGATGAACCCGGCCAGGCAGAGCGCAAACCATTTGATCAATCGTTTCACAAATATGTCCCTCCTCATCCTGCGTATGGTTCATCCGCCTTAATCCTTCAGACCGGAACTGGCCATCGTCTCCAGAATGCGGCTCTGGGAGAAGATGAAGATCGTGATCGGCACCAGCATGGTGATGACCTGTACGGCGGCCGCCTGGCCGGTACGGGCGATACCGCCCGCCTGAATCTGCTGCAGGGCGTAGACCAGCGTTTTCTTGGCTTCGGAATAAATGACCGTCGCGGCGTTGGTGTTCCACAGGCCCTGGACCGAGAAAATGATCATGGTCAGCCACGCGGGCTTGACGTTGGGCATCACGATGCTCCAGAAGATGCGGAATTCCCCCGCGCCGTCCAGATGCGCCGCTTCGATCAGCGCAGTGGGGAGGCCTTCCATGAACTGCTTCATCAGGAACAGGCCCATGGGCGCCGCGAAGGCCGGCAGAATGACCGCCCAGTAGGTGTCGATCATATGCAGGCGGCTCATGATGACGTAGTTCGGGATGCCGGTCACGTAGCCGGAGAACATCAGGGCGGTAACGATGATGCTGAAGAAGGTCTTTCCCCCCGGGAAGTCGTATTTGGCCAGCACGAAGGCCGCCATGGAAGCGACCACCAGGTGGCCGAAGGTGCCCACAAAAGTGATGAGCACTGTGTTCAGCAGATACCGGGAGAAGGGGACATAGCTCTGGCTCAGGGTCACGAACAGGTCGCTGAAGTTGTCCAGCGTCGGATGCTGCGCGAACACCTTGGGCGGGAAGCGGAACAGTTCGTCCAGCGGCTTCAGGGACGAAGAAATGGAGAACACCAGCGGGAAAATCATGGCGACCGCCACCAGGATCAGCATGAGGTAAATCCCCAGGTCGCCCCAGAAGGAACGGTTGGGTTTGCGGCGTTTGGGCCCGATCAGGGTGATCACGGCGTAGAACAGGAAGCCGCCGCCCAGGACGAAGAGCACCAGACGGACCAGGCGGTAGATCGGGGCGTATTCCCCGTCAAAGGGGAGCTCCACGGTTTCACCGCCCGCCAGCCTCAGCTGCAGGTCCTCCAGCAGGCCGATGCGCCAGTAGGACACGCCGATCAGCACGCCGATGATCAGCAGGAACACCAGGGCTTTGATCGCGAAGCGCTTCTTGTTGATCTGGGGCTTGACTTCCTGGATCTCGCCCAGGCGGACCATCTGGTCGTGCAGGGCGTCGGCGCGGGTGTACTTCTGGGGCTGCTTGGGCGGCGTCGGCGAAACGCCCGCGGCCGCCGCGCGCATCCTGTCGTTGATCTGCTGAATATGGGCCGATATTTTATCGATGTTCCTGAATGTTTCGGCGGCGTTCCTGCCGTTCAGCAGTTCCTGCGCGGGCCGGTCGGTAAAATACAGCACCAGGTTCATGAACTGAGGATTGGTCAGGGAGGTGCCGTCCGGCAGCTCTACCTCGGCCAGCTTGTTCCTGAACAGCCGCAGATCATCGACGGCATAGCCGAACATCTTTTTGGCGTCGTGTGTGTCGCCGGCCCCGGCGGCCGCCGACACGACGGAACCGACCAAATCCCCGGCGACGGACCCGGCCAGATCGGCCAGATCGCCCTTGCGCTCCGCGTCGGAAAGGTGTTCCCGCATTTCAGCAAAATCGGAAAGAACGCCTTCCCCCGCCGCAACCGCTTCTTCGATTGCCTTGCGCTGTTTGCTGTTCATCGCGTTCAATTCGTTCTTTTCGCTCATGTGCCCACCTTCCTCAGCAGAGATTGAATCGCCTTGTTGCACAGGATCATCATCAGGAACAGGACCGTCGCGATGGCCGACGCGTAACCCATTTCAAACCGGGAGAAGCCGTAGTCGAACAGGTGGGTGACGATGGTGCGGGCGGCATAGTCCGTGGAGGGATAGCCCGCCAGGGCGCGGGGCACGTCGCAGACGTTGAACGCGGAGGTGATGGACA
>CAMJXZ010000099.1 GCA_946409855.1 uncultured Clostridia bacterium
AGTTATCCAGGTATTATTCCGGGGCGGAAAGCATCAGATGCACATCCAGAACATCCTGCGGAACAGCCTTCCGCAGCGCGCGGACCAATTCAGGCCCGTAGGAAAGGTTGTGGACGAAATGACCGTCCATGATGTCGATGTGCAGGCCGTCCGCCCCTGCCGCCAGCACATCCTCCACGTCTTTTCCCATATGGAGCATATCAGCCGCCAAAACAGACGGATATACTTTAATCATACCGGTTCCTCCAGGCTTCCTGCTGCTCCTGCAGCAGCTCACAGTAGCGTTCATGCCTCAGATGATGGATCCGCTGCTCCTGTACGGCCTGCCTGACCAGGCAGCCGGGTTCTTTGTAATGATAGCACGGGTCAAAACGGCACTTGCCTTCATACGGCATGTATTCCGGGTAATACGACTTCAGCAGGACCGGGTCTTCCTTTTCGTCCGATATCGTGAACAGGCTGAAGCCCGGCGTATCCATCAGGCAAAGGTCTTTCAGGAAAAACAGCTCCACATGCCTGGTGGTATTCTTCCCCCGGGCGATCTTCGCGCTGATTTCCCCGGTCTCTGTCTCGATATCCAGCAGCGCGTTGATGATCGTGCTTTTGCCGACCCCGGACTGCCCGCAGAAACATACGGTTTCCCCCTGAAAAAGCGCCGGAAGCTCCGAAATGCCGGCCTTTGTTTTCGCGCTGACCGCGGCCGTCCGGACATCCGCGCCGCTGTACTGCGCCTTTAATTCCTCATAAAGGGAGCCGCCCAGGTCCGCCTTGTTCAGGATGATGATCGCACGGATGCCTGCTTTCCTTACGGCGATGAGCATCTTGTCGATGAGGGAAAAATCCGGCTCGGGCTGCGGAGCGACGACAATGGCCATGGCTGTCACATTGGCGACCGGCGGACGGATAAAAGAAGAAAGCCGGGGCAGGATCTCATCGATCCAGCCGTGTTCATCTCCTCCGCGGCCCGGGGTAAAGAGAATATGATCTCCAACCATGGGCACCAGATGCTGGTGACGGAACTTTTTCTTGGCGCGAAGGATAAACTCCGCCCCGTCCTGCTGTCTCGCCGTATAGATACCGCCCCGGCCCCGAATCAGGATCCCCTCCGGCATGAAATCGATTACTCCTTTTTCTGCATCTTGGACGCGTCCGTATAGACGACGATGGTCCCCGTGGTACCGAGAATCACTTTGGTGCCGATATCCAGCTTGGTATCATTGCTGTCCGAAAACATCTGATCCGCCACGATATCAAATATTGACGCGTCGTCTGTCGAAAACTCATGGACATCTGTGATCCGAAGGCCCAGCTCCTCCGCTGTCCGGAGCGCCTCCTGACGGGTCATCCCGGTCAGCTTGGGAATCGTTACGCAGCCGCCTGACAGAACCACCTGCACAATGCCGCCGGCGGAAAGCTTTTCTCCGGCTGCCGGTGTCTGTTCAAGTACCGTGTCCCACGGCTTCTCCGAAACAACCCGCTGACTGACTACCAGCAGTGAAAAGCCGATCATTTCCAGCTTTTCTTTGGCCTCCTCCACATTCATGCCGTAGAGGCTCGGGATCTCCTGTTCCTTCGGCCCGGTACTGACGGTGATCTGGACAGTATCCCCTTTTTTCAGGGAGGTCTCGTATTCGGGCTGCTGCCGGATCACATCGCCGACCGGTGTGTCCGGATCGCTGACCCGCGTGACCTGCGCGCTGAGGCCGGCATTCTGAATCATGTGAAGCGCCGTATTTTCGGAATAACCGACCAGATACGGAACATTGACCGTATTGGAAATGGACTGGTACAGATTGACGGCAACCACCGCGATCACCATCAGAACAGCCAGGCAGCACAGAATTTCCACCCCCAGGCGGATGCCGTTCACATGCGGAAGGATGAAGGATGAACTCTTTTTTTCGATTTTGAATTCCGGCTTCTCGCTGCTTTTTTCGGGGGAATCCAGGGCGTCCCGCAGGTCCCTGGCCATGTCCTGCGCCTGCTGGTAGCGGTTTTTCGGATCGTTTTCTAGCGCTTTCAAAACGACCCGCTCGATGGCCGGGGAGACGTCGGGGTTCAGGATGTGGATCGGCCGGGGCTGGATGTTCACGTGCTGCATGGCGATCGCGACGGGCGTATCCCCGTCAAAGGGAACGGACCCGGTCAGCATTTCGTACAGGACGACCCCGACGCTGTAGATATCGCTGGCGGCGGAAACCTCATGGCCCTGCGCCTGCTCTGGAGAGAAATAATGGACAGAACCCATGACCACGTCTTCCTTGCCGACCGTGGCGCTGTCCGCCATGCGGGCAATGCCGAAATCGGATACCTTGACATGGCCTTCGGAATGGATCAGGATATTCTGCGGCTTGATGTCCCGGTGAATGATCCCGTTGTGGTGCATGTGCTGCAGCGCAGACAGGATCCGTATGGCGATCTGCACCGCGGTATCCGGCGTCAGCGCGCCCTTTTCCTCGATGATATCCTTCAGCGTCCGCCCTTCGATGTATTCCAGGACAATATACCGGTAATCCCCTTCCGTGCCGACATCCAGCAGATTGACGATATTGTGATGGCTGACCTTGCTGGCGGCCAGCGCTTCCCGGCTGAAACGCTGCAGGAACTCCTCATCGTGATTGTATTCCGGTTTCAGAATTTTGACAGCCACATAATGATGGGTGCGCTGGTCCAGCGCCTTATAAACCAGCGCCATGCCCCCCTGGCCGATAAATTCTTCCAGCTGGTAGCGGTTGTCCAGCAGTTTCCCGTTCAATTCAGGACACCTCCGCGATCAGCAATGATATATTATCTTTTCCGCCGTTGTGGAGGGCTGTCTGCAGCAGCTCGTCCGCCGCGTTCTCCAGGCTGTTTCCGGACAGCGTGGCCTGGATGACGGCGTCTGAAACAAAGTTGCTCAGGCCGTCGGAGCAAAGCAGCCAGATGTCCCCCGTGCGTTTTTCCAGCGTCTGACAGTCGCTTTCCACATAAGGATCCGTCCCGACGGCGCGGGTGATCATGTTCCGGTAGGGATGGACCAGCGCTTCTTCCTTGGTGATGATTCCCTGCGACACCATTTCCTGAACCAGCGAATGATCCTGCGTGATTTGTTTTAATTCACCGTCCCGCAGCAGGTAGGCGCGGCTGTCGCCGATATGGCCCAGATACACTTCGTCAGGTCCTTCCCAGAGCACCGTCAGGGTGGTTCCCATACCGGAATACTCCTTATGAGAAGCCTGCTCGGTAAAAACGGCGCGGTTTACGTCGATCAGCGCAGCCCGCATCAGGTCCAGGGAAGGCTCTTTTCCGTGAAGCCTTTCCATGATCCTGTCTGCCGCCATCCTGCTGGCGACTTCACCGGCATTATGACCGCCCATGCCATCCGCCACGCCGTAGAGGCCGGCATCCGTAAATACCGTATCCTCGTTCAGAGACCGGACAAGACCCACGTGCGTTCTGGTAACCCAAATCATGGCTTTTCCTCCAAATGGTGCTTCCGCAGCTGGCCGCAGGCACCCTGAATGTCATCTCCCATTTCGCGCCTTCTGGTGGCGGAAATATGGTTTTTTTCGAGAATATCCAAAAAAGACTGCACCTGCCGTTCCGATACGCCGAAGAGATGCCGTTCCGGCACATGATTGAGCGGGATCAGGTTGACATGGCACTGCATCCCCCGGAGCAGGCGGGACAATTCTTCCGCGTTTTCGGGCGAAGCGTTGATCCCGTCGATCAGAGCGTATTCAATGATGATCCGCCGCCCCGTCTGTTCCAGATAATACCGGCAGGCTTTGAGGGTATCGCTGATGGTATATTTGTCGGCAATCGGCATGATCTGCCGGCGGATCCGGTCGTTGGGTGCGTGGAGGGACAGGGAAAGGGTGACTGGCAGATGTTCGTCGGCCAGTTCATATACCTTCGGAACGACCCCGCACGTGCTCAGGGAAATATGGCGAAGGCTGATGTTGAGCCCCTGTTCATGGGAGGCGAGCCGCAAAAACCGGAGCACCTCCGGCAGGTTCAGCATCGGCTCCCCGCTGCCCATCAGGACCACGTGGCCGATCCTGGCGTCCTTCGGGCGCAGCAGCTCGTTGGCGCAGTGAATCTGCCCCAGCATTTCGGCGGCGGTCAAGTTTCTGACGCAGCCTTCCAGGGTGCTGGCGCAGAAAAGGCACCCCATGGCGCAGCCTACCTGGGTGGATATACAAAGCGTATAGCCGTAATGGTAGTGCATGATGACGCCTTCGATGCAGTTCCCGTCCGGAAGGGAATACAGCACTTTGACCGTGTCGTCCAGCGCGGACTCGTGCTTTTCCAGGATCCGGACCGGCTGATCCGTATACGAAGATTTGAGCTTTTCCCGGAGCGCGGCCGGCAGGTTGGTCATCTGATCAAAGGAGACGCCTTTCTGCAGCCAGGAAAAAACCTGTTTGGCCCGGTAGGAAGGCTCGGATATGGAGGCCATCTCGCCGGCCAGTTCTTCCGGAAACATGCCAGATAATTCTTTCATTGAACCGTTCCATTCCGGCGGAAACGGGCAATGAAGAACCCTTCGTCCCCGTCAACGCCAGGCAGCAGCTGAAGCCCCTGTTCCTTTCTCGCCCGCGGGAAAAGATCGCACACCCAGGCAGGAACAGGCTCCAGCGTGTAATCGGGATGTTCTTTGAGAAACCATTCGCACATCCTTTCGTTTTCATCCGGAAGGATGGAACAGGTGGAATAGATGAGCGCGCCGTTCCGTTTGACATATTGGCAGCAGGTATTGAGCAGATTCCGCTGGATTTCGGTCATTTCCGCCACCGCTTCCGGGGTGACGCCGTACTTGATATCCGGCTTGTCGTTGATCACCCCAAGGCCGCTGCAGGGAGCGTCCACGAGGCAGACATCCATCCGCTGGACAAAGTCTTCCTTGAGGATCTGCGCGTCATGGGCGGCTGCCCGGATATTATCCAGCTTCAGCCTGCTTTTCATGGCGTTCAGCAGCGCCGCGCGGTGCTCGTGCAGGTCCCAGGCGTATACGCGCCCGGCGCCCTGCATCATTTCCGCCATCAGGGCTGTCTTGCCCCCGGGCGCCGCGCAGGCGTCCAGCACGGTCATGCCGGGCTTTACCTGGGCCAGCTGTGCGCAAAGCATACTGGCTTCTCCCTGGATGGAGAACGCGCCTTCCATATAGTCCGTATCCCGGGCGATCTGCATCACGCCGCTGACGTGGTAAGCGTGCGGAACAGTACCTTTCCTGGACTGCCAGACTTTCCGGTTCAGCAGCTCTTCAAACCGCGCGTCGTCCGGATAGCGCATGAGGTTCGGCCGGATGGTGATATCGTGAACCGCCGGCCGGTAGGTGATGACCGCTTTGGCCAGGTCCGGGCCGTAATAGCCTGTCAGTTCCGCCACGACCCATTCCGGCATGGAATACCGGACGGCCAGGTACGCGGTCTGATTGCCGGCCTCATCCGGCCAAATCACCTTTTCCGGCTCCCGGAAATAATTGCGGAGCACGCCGTTGACAAACCCGGTCAGGTATTCCAGGTTCATCTGCCTGGTCAGCTTGACCGCCTCGTCCGCGATGGCGTTGTCCGGGATTTTGTCCATGAAGGCTTTCTGACAGACGGACAGGCGCAGGATATGGCGTACTTTGATATCCAGCTTGTCCGTATCTTCGATGAAAGCGTCCAGAATGTGATCGATCGCCGTCAGGTTTTCCAGCGTCCCGTAAACCAGAGCGGTGCAGAACCGCCTGTCGTTGGCCGGAAAAGTGCTCTGGCTTAACTGGCGGTTGACCGCCTCGGATACATAGGCGCCCTTGTCCAGCACATCGGACAGGGCAATCAGCGCCGAATAACGGGCAGGCGTCGCTTTTTCAGGCTGCCTGTCCCGGTCGGCGCGATTCCCCGCGGGGCGGGGACCGCCTCGCCTGGGGCCGTTCCCCTTGAAGGAAGGGCGTTCGCGGCCCGGCGCATTCCGTATGCCGCCGGATGGTTTTTCTCTGTTTGAAAACAGGGAACGATCCGTATGCCGCGGAGTGGGTGTACTGTCTTTCATGGAATCCTCCCGCTGTTATTCAAACTTCCGGGCAGCAAACGTGTGCCCTCTTAAGTAGTCCGCCGCTTTCATCCGTTTTCCGCCGGGCATCTGCAACTCCAGGACCCGCAGGGCGGATGATCCGCCAGCCTGAACGACCAGGCCGGAAGCGGCGTCCGCCGAAATAACTTCTCCGGGAGCATATGTCCCTTGCGGCGAAGGAACGGCTTCCGCCCGCCAGATTTTCATGACATCTCCGGCAGCCGAAGCATAAGCGCCCGGCCAGGGAGATACGCCCTGAATCAGGTGGACGATGGCGCCGGCGTCTTTCTCAAAATCAATATGGCCCGTTTCTTTGGTCAGCATGGGGAAATAGGTCATTTCCGCATCGTTCTGTTTTTGCCGGGGACAGTCCCCCTGTTCCAGCCTGCGGACGGTTTCTACCAGCAGCTGAGCGCCTGTTTCCGAAAGCACTTCCGTCAGTTCTCCCGCCGTCATGCCTTCCCGGATGGGCACCTTCCGCGCAAGGAGGATATCGCCCGTATCCAAGCCCTTATCCGTCAGCATGGTGGTAACGCCGGTCTCTTTTTCCCCGTTGATCAGCGCCCAGTTGATGGGCGCGCTGCCGCGGTATTTGGGCAAAAGGGAAGCGTGCACATTGACCGTGCCGATCCTGGGCACGGAGAGATTGTCTTCGGAAAGAATCTGCCCGAAAGCCGCGGTCACGCAAAGATCGGGCTGCAGCATCCGGAGCGCTTCCGCCCCGTCCAGACGGATTTTTGCGGGCTGGAAAACAGGCAGATCATGCCGGAGGGAGAATTGCTTGACCGGGCAGAATTCGACCTTGTTTCCCCTGCCCTTCGGCCTGTCCGGCTGGCAGAACACGCCGATGACCGGATATCCGGCCTCCAGGAGGCTGCGCAAAGAGGGCACCGCAAAATCAGGCGTGCCCATGAATACGATCCTCAGGCTCAATCCTTTTCCCCCTTATCGTCGCCGTCTTCCTCGTCGTCTTCCGTGATCTCATATTCCATTTTATCGGTGTACAGAACGCCGTCCAGATGGTCGATTTCATGGCACAGGCAGCGGGCAAGCAGATCCTCTCCCGTCACCTCAAAGGATTTGCCCTTCCTGTCCTGAGCGCGAACGGTCACCTTCTGCGGACGGCGGACAAAGCCCCTCTTCCCGGGTACGGAAAGACAGCCTTCCGGCCCGGCCTGCTCGCCCTCCATCGAAATGATTTCCGGATTCACCAGCTCAATCAGGCCGTCTCCCACGTCGACGACCACCACCCGGCGAAGAATGCCCACCTGAGGCGCCGCGAGGCCTACGCCTTCCGCCTTGTACATGGTATCCGCCATATCCCGAAGCAGCAGCCACAGGCGCAGATCAAATTTCTGCATCGGTTTGCACACTTTGCGGAGACCTTCGTCCCCCACTTTCACGATCTTTCTTTCCATGATTCTTACTTCTTTCTTTATGCCAGGGAGGCTGGATTGATTTCAAACGATATGGAAATATGATGCTCCGTCTGGCCGGACCATTCCGAAAGACGGGCCATCGCTTTCTCGCTTTCCGGATGATTCAGCAGCTTCATCAGCACCTGCGCCCGGAACCGGTTGTCGATGTAGGAGATCGGCGCTTCATCGGAGCGGAGAAACAGCAGGCGTTTTTGAAGCTTTTCCGTTTCAAAAAACGCTTTTGTCTTTTCCGCCAGCTGATCGGCGGCGGCTTTGGCCGCTGCGCCGTCATCCGCTTCCACCAGAAAACGGGCGATGATGGTAAACGGCGGATAAAGCTGTTTGCGGCGCCGGCTGAATTCATTTTCAAAGAATTCCCGGTAATCCTGCGATACGGAGGCGGCAATCGCGTAATGATCCGGCTGATAGGTCTGGATCACGACGGAACCGGGCACATTCGCCCGCCCCGCTCTGCCGGCCACCTGCACGAGCAGCTGAAAGGTCCGTTCCGCGGCGCGGTAATCCGGCATGGTCAGCGATAAATCGGCCAGCACCGCGCCGACCAGGGACACCTGCGGAAAGTCCAGCCCTTTGGCGATCATCTGGGTGCCGATCAGCACCTGCGCCTGACGGGAGCGGAACGCATTGATGATTTCCTGATGGGCGTTCTGCGTCCGGGTGGTATCAAAGTCCATCCGCAGCGTTTTCACATCCGGGAAAAGGCGCTTTACCTCTTCTTCGACCTTCTGTGTGCCGATGCCGACGGTACGGATGCTTTCCGAGCCGCACACCGGACATTTGCGCGGCAGGGGGACCGTCTCCCCGCAGTAATGACAGTGCAGCAGCCCGTCGGACTTGTGGTACGCCATGGCGACGTCGCAGCGGGGACATTTCACCGTCGCCCCGCAGGAACGGCAGGTCACGGATGAGGCGTACCCTCTTCTGTTCAAAAACAGGATCGCCTGCTGGCCGGATTTCACGGCGCGCCGCAGCCGCTCCTTTAAAACCGCGGAAAAGATGCTCCGGTTGCCCAGGGAAAGCTCCTTCCGCATATCCGCGATATACACGGCGGGCAGGTCTCTCCCGTTGATCCGGCGGGGCATTTCCAGCAGGACGTATTCCCCTTTTCTCGCCATTGCGAAGGAATAAATGCTGGGCGTGGCGCTGCCGAGCAGCAGGATCGCGTTTTCCCGTCCGGCACGGCTCAGAGCGATCTGCCGCGCGTCGTACTGCGGAAAGCTCTCCGAAAAAAAGCTGGGTTCGTGTTCTTCGTCCACGATCACTGCGCCCAGTTTTTCCACCGGCGCGAAAACCGCGGAACGGGCGCCGATGATGACCCTGGCTTCCCCCCGGCGGATCCTCCGCCACTCGTCAAACCGTTCTCCCGGCGTGAGCCTTGAGTGCAGAATGGCCGCCAAGCTGCCGAACCGGCCTTCAAACCAATCCACCATCTGGGCGGTCAGGGCGATCTCAGGCACCAGGACGATCACGCTTTTGTCCCGCTTCAGGCATTCCCGGGCAAGCCGCATATAGACCTCGGTCTTCCCCGAACCGGTGACGCCGTGCAAAAGGAAACAGCGCTTGAGCACCTGATTCGGCTGCCGGTCACAGCGCAGCAGCGCGTCCGACAGCTCCGCCATCACTTCTTCCTGCTCAGGGGTCAGGGTAACTTCCTTCGGATCCTGCGGAAACACCGCGGGTTTCCGGTTCACTTCCCGCTGAGAAACAGTCACCGCGCCTTCCTGCCGCATCTCTTCCAGCAATGGATTTGGGTCCCGGACGATGCCGCGGATATCCTTCAGCGAATGCTCCTCACCGTCTGAAAGATAGGAGAGGAGAATCTTCTTGCGGACGGCCCGCTTGCCGATGCTGGCCGAATACTGTTCCAGCGCTTCCCCGGAAAGGACACACCGGGCGGTCGTTTCCGTTTTGACGCGTACCCTGCTCCCCCGCATCTGCGCCGGGATCATCAGCCGCAGCGCGACGGACTTCGTGCAGTGAAACCGCTCGCAGATCTCTTCCGCCAGCTCCAGCATATGCGGCAGCAGCGCGGGATAATCTTCCAGCGGTTCGATGATGTCCCTGATTTTTTCTTCCGGGACAGAGGAGCTTTCCTCAATGGACAGGATATAGCCTTCCGCTGTTTTAGCGCCGAATGGGATTTTGACCCGCCAGCCGGCGGACAGGGCCATACCGTCCGGCACCCGGTAATCAAAGACCCGGTCCAGCGCCGAGGCGTTGATATCAACAATTACTTTCGCGTACAAGACGACTTCTCCAGATGATCAGCATTCCTGATACAATTCAAGCGCCTTATCCAGAATGATTCCGGCCACTTCTTTCTTGGTCATGAGCGGATATTCCGTCAAACCGTCTTTGGTAATCAGCGTGACGATGTTGGTATCCACATCAAACCCGGCGCCCTGCTTGGTCACATCGTTGGCGACGATCATATCCAGGTTCTTTTTCTGCATTTTGACGGCGGCATGATCGTGCAGGTTTTCCGTCTCCGCGGCAAAGCCGACCAGGACTTGCCCGGGGCGCTTCTGCCGGCCGA
>CAMJXZ010000100.1 GCA_946409855.1 uncultured Clostridia bacterium
CAGGCTCGGCAATACCGAAGTCAAGCCCGCGGTCGAAAACGTGGTCACCAACGGGCTGACGCTGTATCTGGAAGACCTGCGGCACCAGCAGCTGGGCCAGGCCCTGGTGGAAAAGGCGATGAAATCCGCCCGCGTCCGGGAAGCGGCCCGCCGCGCCCGGGACATCGCCCGCACCAAGAACGAGCTGGAAGCGGCCCCCCTGGTGGGCAAGCTTTCCGTCTGTACGGGGCGGAACCCCAGGGACAACGAGCTGTTCATCGTGGAGGGGGACAGCGCCGGCGGCAGCGCCAAGCAGGGCAGGGACAGGCGGTTCCAGGCCATCCTGCCGCTGCGCGGCAAGCCCCTGAACGTCGAAAAAAAGCGCCTGGACGCGGTGCTGGCCAACGAGGAGTTCCGCTCCCTGATCACGGCCCTGGGCACCGGCATCGGCGAGGACTTCAGCCTGAGCAGCCTCAAGTACGACAAGGTCATCATCCTGTCCGACGCCGACCAGGACGGGGCCCACATCCGGGCCATCCTGCTGACCTTCTTCTACCGCTACATGCGGGAGCTGATCAGCGGCGGCCATGTCTACATCGGCATGCCCCCGCTGTACCTGGTCAAAAAAGGGGATACCCAGCTCTACGCCTACGACGACCGGGAGCTTAAAAAAGTGACCGCCGGCCTCAAGGGCTACACCCTGCAGCGATACAAGGGGCTGGGTGAAATGAACCCCGAGCAGCTGTGGGAAACCACCATGGACCGGGAGCACCGAAAGCTCCTGCAGGTGACGCTGGAGGACGCGGCGGCCGCCGAGCGGATGATCAGCCTGCTGATGGGGGACAAGGTGGATCCCCGGCGGGAATACATCATCTCCCACGCGGATTTCAACAAGGAAGACCATTTCGACGCTTCCCACGGCGCCAACGCGCCGCAGAACGCAGGGTAAACCAAAAGGAGCGGCCATGCGGCTGAAAACGCTCAGACTGCAGAACTTTCGCAGCTATCAGAACCTGACGCTGACTCCGCCGGAGGGCGTGACGGTCATCGTCGGGGAAAACGGCGCGGGGAAAACCAACCTGCTGGAGGCCGTTCATTTGTGCTGTCTGGGCCGCTCCCACCGGACCAACGACGATCAGGACATGATCCGCCGCGGGGAGGAAAGCGCCGCGGTGCAGCTGTTTGTGGAACGGCGGGACGGCACGCACGACATCGGCGTGCGCCTGTTTCTGAACCAGCGGCGAAAAAAGCTCCTGCACATCAACGGCAAAAACGCTTCCCGCATGGGGGATCTGATCGGCCACGCCACCTGCGTCATCTTCGGCCCTGAGGATCTTTCCGTGGTGCGGGACGGGCCGGCGGTGCGGAGGCGCTTCCTGGACATGCTGCTTTCCCAGCTGCAGCGGGCGTATTTTTACGCCCTGCAGACCTACAACGCGACCCTGCGCCAGCGGAACGCCCTGCTCAAGGAGATCGCCCAGGGCGGCAGCCGCGCCCAGCTGGCGGTCTGGGACGAGCAGCTGGCCCAGGCGGCGGCCCCGCTGGTGCGCCTGCGGGCCCAGACGGCCCGGGCGCTGGACGAAAAGGCCTTCCGGCACTACGCCTTTATCAGCGGGCGGGAGGAGGAATGCTTCCGCCTGACCTACCAAAGCACCCTGTCCGAGGAGGAACCGCAGGTGGACATGCTCCGCCAGCTTGCGGCCCGGCGGGAGGAGGAGCTCCGGCGGATGACGACCGCCGTCGGCCCGCACCGGGACGACCTGCTGCTGACCCTGTCCGGAAACGACCTGCAGGCCTTTGGGTCCCAGGGGCAGCTGCGGACGGCGGCGCTGGCCCTCAAGCTGTCCGCCTTTGACCTGCTGAACGAAAGCCAGGGGGAGCCGCCGCTGCTGCTGCTGGACGACGTGCTCAGCGAGCTGGACCCGCTGCGCCGCCGCCGGCTGATCGACCGGGTCAAAACCGCCCAGGTGCTGCTCACCTGCACCGACCGGAGCGATTTTATCGGCGCCGAACCGTCCTGCGTGCTGGAAGCCGGGAACGGGCAGGTCATTCAGATCTGACGCGCTGTCATTCCGATTAAGAATCATCCCGCAAGCCAAATATTTCTGACCATCCCGGAAGGGACGGTCAGCGGAAACGACGAGGATACCATGGACATTGAATTAGTGGTCAAGATCGGGTCGATGGCCCTGATCCGCCGGGAAGACAATGATATCGATTACAACCTGTTCGCCCGCCTGAGCGGGGAGCTGCGGCCGGGCATGGCGCTGGTGTCCTCCGGCGCGACGGAAATCGGCCGGCTGGACTATCTCAAGCGCACCGGGCAGGAGCTGCACGGGGACCCGGACGCCAACAAGACCGATTACGCCGCGCAGGGCCAGGCCATCCTGATGGAAACCTACCGCCGGTTTGTGCGGCCGGAGTATTCCGTCCGCCAGGTGCTGGTGGAGCATAACCATTTCAACGACCCCCAGAAGCGGCGCCATCTGCGCCAGTTGCTGTCCCACTGCGCCCAGCAGGGGGCCATTCCCATCATCAACTACAACGACGCCGTCAGCGACGAGGAAAACCGCAAGCTGGAGCTGATGCTCATGCAGCAGGCGCACCCGGGCGAGCAGGTGGTGGAATGCGTGGACAACGACGAGACGGCCGCCGTGGTCAGCGAACTGATGCAGGTCCGGCAGATGGTGCTGCTGACCAGCGCGGACGGCATCTACCGGGATCCGAAGGACCCGTCCACCCTGGTGCGGGACGTATTCGCGCACAGCGCCGAAGAGCTGACCGCCCGCGTCCGGGAGCTGCAGACCCACTGCGTCGGCGCTTCCCGCGCGGGGGCCAACGGCGCCGGGGCCAAGCTGGAGTTCGCCCTACGTTCCGCCCTGCAGGGGGTCACGGTGACCATCGCCAACGCCAAGCGCTGCCGGCTGTCGGACATCCTGGCCGGTCAGGTGCCCTGCACCCGCATCGGCATCCGGTAATGCGCCGGACAGAAGATGGTCATACAACAGCGGCCGGCACAGGCCGCGCCATGGAAAACAGGACGGATGCCCGAGGAGAACGTTCCGCGGGGCATCCGTCCTGTTTTTTGATTTTTACGCCCCGCTGGCCGCGGCCGGTCACAGCGCGTCCCGGGAAAGCTCCTGGGCGGGGACCAGGGCGATGGACAGGTTGCCGTTGCGCACCCGCATGTCGTCCAGCAGGGGCTTTGAAAACGCAGGGTCCGGCAGGGTGACGTCGTAGGCCAGGTCAAACAGGGTGCCCATGCCGGACGTCTTGACCCGGGACAGACGCGCCTTGACGTGGTAATTGGCAAAGATATCGTCAAACAGGTGGCTGTAATCGACGTTCTCCGGGACGGTGACCCTGAGGCACCAGCTGCTTTTGTCCGCGCCGCCGAAGTCAACGGCCGAAAGGGCCAGCGTCAGCGCCGCGTAGCACGCAAAGAACAGCCCCGCGGCCGCCAGATAGCCCATACCGGCGGCCAGGCCCACGGCCATGGCGGCAAAGACGGCGGCGATTTCCCGCCCGGTGCCGGGGGCGGAGCGGAAGCGAACCAGCGCGAAGGAACCGGCCACGGCCACGCCGGCGCCGATGTTGCCGTTGACCAGCATGATGACCATGGCCACGGCCATGGGGATCAGCGCCAGGGCCATCGAAAAGCTTTCGGTGTGGCGGTTTTTGTACATGTTGACCAGCGCGCCCAGCACGCCCAGCACCGCGGCGGCGCCCAGGCAGAGGAAAAAGGTCCCGGCGGTCAGGGGCCCGTTCAGAACGGAAGAAAACATGATGCGATCACTCCTTTTTACATGGCCATCGGCCGGATGAAGCCGGACGGGGGAAGCAGAAGGCTTCCGGCCAGGTGCTTTTCAAAGCAGCACCCGTATTTGGAAAAATGGGCGGGGGCGATGTTCAGGGAAGACAGCAGCCGGCTGATCCACAGAGGCGCGCTTTGGCTGAATTTGATCTCCAGGACGACGCGCTCCTCGTCCAGCACCGGCTCTCCCCGGCTGCCGGCCCGCAGGTCCAGATCCTCCGTCCGCCAGCGCAGGTTCCGGTCGAAGGTCAGGCGGAAGGAAGGGTCCTCGATGCCGTACATGGCGACGCGGTCGTAGCCGATAAAGCAGCGGGGGAAAAGGGGCCTGCTTTCCAGCAGGTAGTGGATTTCCGCCTGGATCTGCGGGTCGCTGTCCCGGAGGGTACAGCCGTTCAGGAAGCCCGGCAGCTGCCAGCAGGGCAGGGCCGCCCGGCGCTTGTACACAACGCCCCTGTACTTTTTCTTGATCTCCGCGAAGACCTGGGACGCGTGGTCCGGCGTCCCGTAGGAGCGGACGCGGAATTTCTCCTTGTAGACCGGCCCGGACAGGGAATGCCGGATCATCGCGAAATCCTGTGTGTCGTAATAAATGTTCTGGATGGTGTGCAGGCCGTACCGGTCGACCTTCATATAAGGCGTGAGCGCCCGGAAAAACAGCCGGAACTGCGCCGGGGTCAGCAGGTATTTTTTTTCGATCCGCTCAAAGCTCAGCTGCAGCGGAGCGCTTTGCGCATTCGTCATCAGGATCGCCTCCTTTTCCGCCCGGCAGCCCGCCGGCTGTTCCGGGAACAGGGCCATCATACCGGCGCATCCTTAAACAAAGCTTGAAGCAGGATTATGAATTTTTACGGAGTATATTATTCCGGAGAAGGATCGCTTTTGTGTGACGCGCTATGGCGGCGGGGACGGCGTTTCCCGCCGGCACGGGCCGGGCGCTTCGGCCGGGAAACAAGCGGCGTACATGCCGCGCGGAGGGCTTTATATATGGAAATCAACGGGCACAATTACTGTTCCAGATGCATGCGGGAAACCGCGCCGGGAAGCGTCTGCCCCCATTGCGGCTATGACGGCAGCCCGGAACAAAACCCCCAGGTGCTGGAAGAGGGCACCCTGCTGAACGGGAAATACCAGCTGGGCGCCCTGATCGGAAAGGGCGGCTTTGGGATTACCTACGCCGCCTGGGACGAGAACCTGGACAGGCCGGTGGCGGTCAAGGAGTACTTCCCGCAGGACTTTGTGACCCGGAATGTGAACCAGGGGGACGAGGTGGTCTGCCTGGACAAATATGAGACGCACTTTCTGGCCGGCCGGCTCCGCTTTGAGCGCGAAAGCCACCTGCTGGCGGCGCTTCGGGAAATCCCGAACGTGGTCCGGGTGCTGGATTATTTCTCCGAAAACAACACCGCCTACATCGTGATGGAATACATCCGCGGGGTTTCGCTGGAAGCGTGGCTGAAATCGCATCAGCTCAGACAGAACCAGGCGCTGGCCCTGATCCGCCCCGTAGTGGACGCGCTGGTGCTGCTGCATCAGCAGGGCGTCGTCCACCGGGACCTGAAGCCGGACAACATCATGGTGCAGGAAGACGGGACGCTCCGCCTGATCGACTTCGGCGCGGCCATGGAAACGGAGCGGAACGGGGGCACCATCATCCTTTCCCGGGGCTACGCCCCGGCGGAGCAGTACGGCCGGGAATACGGCCGTCAGGGTCCCTGGTCCGACGTGTACGGCATGGCGGCGGTGATTTATCAGCTGCTGACCGGGCAGGTGCCCCAGGAGGCCCTGCTGCGCCTGAAGCGGGACGAACTCAAATCCCCGGCCGCGCTGGGGGTCCGGCTCCGCAAAAAGCAGAACGCCGCCCTGATGGACGCCCTCGCGGTGCAGCCGGAAAAGCGCACCCAGTCCATGGAGGAATTCCGGGCGGGGCTTTATCTGCTGCCCATGCCGGAGCAGGTGCTCTGGCGCAGGAGAATGCGGCGGCGGCTGCTCATCGCGTCCTGCGCGGTCCTGCTGCTGGCCGCGGCCCTCATCGCCAATTTTACCTGGGGGCTTCCCGTAAGCCGCGGGCTGCGCTGTTCCCTGCGGCGGGACGGCTGGCATATCCTGGGCACCTGGGGAAAGGCCGATGCCCAGAGGGAACTGCCGGAGCGGGTGCTGGGGGTCCCGGTGACGGCCGTTGAACGGGACGCCTTCCGGGAAGACACGGCCCTGACGAAAATCACCGTCCCCGCCTCCGTTCAGTCGATCGGCGACCAGGCGTTTTACGGCTGCTCCGGCCTGCGGGAGACGGTGCTTAACGGGGATCTCCGCGAGATCGGCCTGAGCGTTTTTGACGGTACGCCGGAAAATATGCTGATCTGGGGTCGCCGGGACGGGGTCCAGGACGCGTACGCGCAGAGCAATCATCTGCTGTTCGCGGACAGCGGGGAGATGGTGTTTGAGGAAACGGAGGGCGGGCTTGTCCTGACCCGGCTGGATACCGCGGGGGAAACCCTGGTGATCCCCTCGTACGTCGGCGGAAAGCCGGTCACCGGCATAGACGGCGAAGTCCGGATCAAAAAGGCCGCGGAAGTCTGGTTCCCGGATGAACTGGCCGCGATCCCGGCGACCATCTGCGAAAACAACGGAAACCTCCGGGCGGTCCACATCGGGAAACACACGGAGCGGATCGGGGAAGGGGCGTTCAGCGGCTGCGGCAGGCTTTCGGAAGTGTTTTTCGGGGAGGCGCTCCGGGCGGTGGAGCCTTCCGCCTTCAGCCAGTGCGCGTCCCTGACGGACCTTACCCTGCCGGAGGGCCTGGCCGAAATCGGCGACAAAGCGTTCAGCGGGTGCTCGTCGCTCAGCCGCCTGGTCATGCCGGATACGGTTGAGAAAATGGGCGGCGGCGTTTTCAGCCAGTGCGCGTCCCTGCGGGAGCTCCGCCTGTCGGAACGGCTGACGGAAATCCCGGAGCAGGCGTTCCGGGGCTGCGGCCTTCCGACGGTCCGGCTTCCCGGGGGCGTCACTTCCGTCGGCGCCGGCGCTTTCCGGGAAAGCGGGCTGGAATGGCTGTGCCTGCCCGCGGGAGTCAAAACGCTGGGCGCTTCCATCTTCGCGGACTGCAGCTCGCTGCAATGGGTGGAATTCCTGTGCGACAATGCGGAACTGGCGGAGGGGGCGGCGGCCTATTCCGAGCTGACCGGTTTTCCGGATGACCTGGTGGTCGGCGGCCATCCCGGCACCGCGGCCGAATGGATCGCCAGAGAATGCGGGGCGGCCTTTGAGGACCTTTCCGGCTGGTCGGACTGCTTTGAACTGGCCGGTGAATGCGCGGTGCTCACGCAGGCGCGGGATATCCTCCGGGTCCCCTGGTTCAACGAAAAGGAAAACTGCCCGGTCACGTACACGAAGGGGGTCAGCGGCACGCAGGTGCGGGAAATCACGCTGTCCCGCTTTCAGACCAGGGTGACGGATTCGGAATTCGCCAACTGCGCCCAGCTCCAGAAAGTAGATTGTCCTGGCGGGCTGGAGGAAATCGGGATCCAGTCCTTTGCGGACTGCGGTTCGCTGCAGAAGGTCGGGATGAAAAATTCCCCCAGGATCATCGGCGCGGACGCCTTTGGGCGGGACCGCCTGCTGACAGAAATCGATCTGAGCGGTACCTACTGGATCGGCGCCCAGGCCTTTATCGAGTGCCAGTCCCTGACGCAGCTCACCCTGTCGGACGGCCTGACGGGGATCGGGGAGTGGGCGTTCCTGGAATGCGGCGTCCGGGGCCTGACCGTTCCGGGCAGCCTGACCATCATCCCCGATTCAGCCTTCACCTATATGCCCGCGGACTGGGTGATCCTGTCGGAAGGCTGCAAGGAGATCAGCAAAGGCGGGATGGACGGATGCCTCTGGCTGACCAAGCTGGTGCTCCCGGCCGGCATGCGGCAGGTGCGGGACGAGGCGCTTTTAAGCGAGAAAGCCGTGGATATCTGGGTCTATCAGCCGGATATGATCATCGACGACCTGGCCTTTTACAAGCTGACGCCCAGAAAGGACGAGACCTGGGAGGAGCTGTACAGGAGACTCCCCCCGCCGGTGATCCACGGCTGGCCGGGGTCCACCGCGGAAGCGTACGCCCGGGAACACGGCTTCACGTTTGTGGAAATCACGGAAACCTATGAGGAGCTGACGGCGGCGATCCGGGCGGGACAGAAGTGAACGGAAACGCTGCGCGGATAAGAAACCGTCCGGCGGGAAAGCGCGGGCGGAAGGACCGAATTTAAAAGCAATCATGATTTGTTAGGTGCTATCCATGAAGCTAACTTTACCATAATTAGTGTGGAACGTAAAAACAATAGCATAGTTTATCATGTTGAGTTAAATGATGATTATGATTTTACGGTATTCATGACAGATTTTAAAGATAAAAGTTTCTTTGAATCTATAGCATGGATAGGAAATGATTTGGCAAAATTAGATATGGATGCAGGAGCATTAAATGATTATGAGTTGAAAATCTACATCAAAGGATCATTGCCATGAAAAAAAGACGAATCATTGTTGTTATATTATTGATATTCTTGTTGGTCGGATTAACTATTTGTTTCATTTATCTCAGGAACGAATGGTTTGCGTTTCTCAATAGTGATAAGCATATAATAGGGCGAGATACAGTTGCATACTGGTGTTCTTCAGATGGGGGGATAGAATATGAGATTCTTCAATCGGGGGCTACATATCAATTTAGTGCATTTGATTCACCTTATAAAAACAGCAAAACATATAGAGAAATAAAAAACATTCACTATTATGCTGATACTACAGATTATATTTTCATCATAACAAATGATCATCTCAGCTATTGTGTAGATAAAAAGACGCGTGATATCAGCATCATGACATCCTCTTTTTTCGATTTATTATCATCTGAAGAAGAAAAAGTATGTTTTGAAAATCTATTATTCTCAAAAGATCATATTATAAAAAGATACTGCATTTTGAATTGAAGCAATAAAGAACCATGTTTGAATCAGGGGCATCGTCATGAGCCCGATCCGACAGGCCATGATGTGGCCAGCCGGTAGGTTTTACTGGCTGTCCGGGCTCCGTCGCGGAAATGTACGCCGGGGAACACGGATTTGTGTTTATGGAAATCACGGAAGGCTATGAGGAGCTGACGGCGGCGACGTCCCCTGATCATCCATCCCGCCGTCTGGCGCGGCGGTGTTGGGGAAGAAGAATGACACAACTGCAGGAGGATACACGGATGCTTACATTTTTGATCATCGGCGCCCATCCGGACGACGCGGACCTGATCGCGGGCGGGCTGGCGATGCGGGTAAAGGAAAAGGGCCACCGGGCGGTTTTCCTGTCGATGACCAGCGGGAACGCGGGCCATATGTCCATGGACAGGGATGCGCTGCGCCTGCGCAGGCTGCGGGAGATGGAAAACGCCGGAAGGGTCTTCGGCGTCCGGTACGACACCCTGGACATTGACGACGGCTACCTGACCGCGGACATCCCCACCCGGGAAAAGCTGATGCGGTACATCCGCACGCTGCGGCCGGACGTGATCATCACCCACCGCAGCTGCGATTATCACCCGGACCACCGGGCCTGCGGCCAGCTGGTGTGCGACTGCAGCTACCTGGTGGGCGTGCCCCTGTTCTGCCCGGACGTTCCGGCGATGCGCAAGGCCCCGGTCATCCTCTACGGGGAGGACCCGTTCACGGTGCCCGCCCCGTTCCGGGCGGACGTGGCCGCGGCCTGCGACGGCTGTGTCGAACGGAAAATCGAAGGGGTGCTGCAGCATGAATCCCAGTATTACGAATGGCTGGCCTACGACGGGCAATGGACGGACGTGCTGGAAAGCGGCACCCGGGAGGAAGCGAAGGCCCTGCTGCAAAAGCGCCTGCGCGGGGAGTTTTCCGGCCCCGTGGAACGATTTAAGGACCGCTTCCCTGCCGGCACGCGCTATGGCGAGGTCTTCCAGATCGACGAATACGGCGGCCCCATGACGGAGGAAGTCCGCCGGGCCATGGAAGGATAGGCCGTTTCAAAAAGCGTTCCGCGCAGGGAACCGGGGAAACAAACCTGTTTACAAACAGAACGGAATATGCTATAGTATCAGCGAAAGACAAAGGAGTCCGGCGGGATTCCTTTGTCTTTTTCTTGTACGCCCGCCATGGGCAATAGCTTGGTGGTGAAAGTCCACTACGCGCT
>CAMJXZ010000101.1 GCA_946409855.1 uncultured Clostridia bacterium
CCGTAGTTTTCTTTTGTGTCAAACTCCCAATACGAATAATACTTTACGCACTTGACGACTTTTGTTAATTCCCTTGGCGGGCTGCCCAATTCAATCCCGTCTATGGTATAGAATCTCCTGACATACTTTATAGAAACGCAGCCATCCCATTTCGCCTGGTCCGCTGACATTCTTTCAGCCATTGCTTCAAATTGTTCTGTTTTGTCAGGCTTTACCTGAAACAGTTTTATCTCGGCGAAGCTTTTTGTCATTATGACGGTCTCCTTTCATGAATCAAATTTGTAAGAATACACAGTCTCCCCTGTTTGTCTTTCCGCCCGTCACTTGATATTGCGTTTACGCAGCAGTGAATCGATGATTGCATAAGCCGGAACCCGATGATTGCCCGATGAACCTGAAAGCCGGAAACGCAGCGCCCGGAAAACAGCTTATCGGAGATGGTTCCGTCCGTTTCCCGGCAAACCGGGATGTGCCGTCCAATGAGCGCGCTATCTTCTGCGCCCTTCCCCGTGGAAAAAGTATCCCAGGTTGATCCGGACCTCCCTGCGGCCGATATCATTGTTCGTATAGCAGCAGGTATCAAAACCGATCAGTTCAAACCCCTGATGCAGATAGAACCCGATGGCGTTTGTATTGCAGGATTGCGTCTCCAGAATGACGGCGCGCCTTTTCTGCCGGACAGCAATTTCTTTTGCCTGATCCATCAGCCTCTTGCCGATGCCTTTCCCCCGAAGCGCTTCGCTTACCCATAATTCGGTCACCAGGAGTCTGTTGGACCACTCCTCAGGACATACTTCAATGCAAGCCAGCATTTCACCGGTATCACTCACAACCCCGTAAGCTTCCGCCCCTTCCCAATGATCCTGATACAGGGAATCGGGAAAATCATATTCCTCCGGTGAATGAACAATTTCCTTTTCCGCCGGTCTCCTGATCAGGGAGACAGTGCATCCTTCCCGGGTTAACGGGCTCAGTTCAAGGTCATAATAACTGCCGCTTCTGACGGTCAGGGGGATGGCTGTGCCTTTCCAATGATCTTTGGGCAGTGCGATGATATCATACTGCATGTTTTCTTTTCCTCCGCAAACGGGCATCTGCCGGCCAGCCCGGAACAGGTTCAAATCATCCCGCCGCTGCCGACCGACGCGGCAAGCTGCCATTCGTCCTCATATACGATTGTTCCGGCGAAGCTGGTATAAGCAACATCGTATGGCTTGTGATACTTATCCAATCATGCAATGACCGGTTCGAGCTTTTCAAGTATACGGGCAGCGCTTTACGCACACGTCCAATCAGGATGGCTTTCTTTTCATGATCATTCTGACGATGGTAACCGGCGCGCCAAGATTCCATTGCTTTTTGCATCCGTCAAATTCAAAACCGTATTTGTGATAAAAACGGATCGCCCGCTCATTTTTTTCAAGCACCCACACAAATACGGTATCATATTCACGAAGCCTGGAAAACGCTTCATTCATCAATCTGTATCCTACTTTCCGGCCGTAATACGCGGAAAGGACATAGATGGCGATCACCTCTCCCGCATTCGGCAGATCTTCATCTCTCGACGGACCGTATACCGCAAACCCTACCACTTTCTCCTGATCCTTCGCGATAATGGTATTTTCCGGGAACTGCCGCGCGCGCGCCGTTGTGGCCGCAACCGTCATCGAATCAAGATATCGGTCGCAGACAATCCCTCTGTATTCTTCCTGCCATGAAGTGCAGTGCACATATCCCCTCCCGCAAAGCTCCTCATCCGTTTCGGCTGATTTAATGCATATGGAATCGTTTTTTTCTTCCGTCATTATTTTCATCCTCCGCTGAAATGCTGTTTCTTCGCCGTTCCCCGTTTCTCCGCGGCATTCAGGGGAAAACCGCTTCCCTGAAGGTCCCGGCCCGCCTGGGTACCGGCACGTTCAGAGGGCCGTAAAACACGGTGCGCTGACAGTGATTATTCGCTGCATGTTCTGATAATCCTGCAAAAAAATTTCCCGCGGGGCTCATCACCCCGCGGGGTCGTTTATGCCGCGGTCCGCATGGACTGCGCGGCGCCGGCCGATCGACTGGAAATAGTCGTGGAAAAAGTAGTAAACAGCCTGCAGGAGGAGCACCGCGGAGCCGTATCGCATGGCCATGGCTGTCAGCTGATGCGCCTGGGAGGCCGGGTCCGCATAGAACAGGCCGGCGGCTGCGTCCGCCAGCAGGAAGGCGGCCGCACAGGCGGCCAGCACGATCAGTGTGCCCTTGGAGAATATGGTTTTGATTACTTTTGTGATGGAACGGCCGTCCTCTTCCCCATAACACAGGCTGGTCATGATCCGGCCGGCCGCCGCGATCCCCTTGCCGAATGATTCGAAAACCAGGCTCAGCATCGTGTACGACGCGATGGCCGCAACGGAAATCATGGTAGGGTCGTAAGTACCCAGCAGTTTGTTGAAGATGTTGTTCCGGACCGCGAGCAGGAACAGCGCCAGAGCGTTCGGGAATCCGATTTTCAGCAGGCCCCAGGTTTCTTTCCACAGTATGTTTTTGAAGGAAAAGTACAGGGAAGCCTTCGGCGTCAGGAAAACCCAGCCCGCGGCAATCATATAGACCCACTGGCTGATGGACGTGGCAATGCCCAGTCCTGCAATCCCCATGTCCCTGAAGGACGTGGCGAAAAGCAGGTCCAGCCCGATGTTGACAACGATCATTGCGCCGGTCGCGAAATAGTTGATTTTGTCCTTTCCCTCAAGCGAAAGGAACGCCACCAGCTGGGACGCCAGGATCATGGGAATCAGCCCGATGCCCCGACCCACGATGTAGCCGGTCAGGTCATCAGCGTTTACCGGCGAGGCGCCGAGGGTCGCCGCGATGGGGGACGCCAGTGTAAAGCTGAGTACCGTTGCGACGGACATGATCGCCACGGTGAGCGTAATGTTGAGCGAAAAAATGCCCTTGGTTTTCTGCAGTTTTCCCGCGCCCATGTACCTGGCGCACCGCACCTGGGAACCAACCAGCAGGACGATCCCGATCCAGATCCAGATCGTCTGGAACGGCGAGTAGAGCCCGATGACGCCGGCGGCGGTCGGGCCGAAAAAGTTGCTGCCCACCAGGCCGTCGACAATGTTGTTGATACCGGTCAGCAGCAGCAGGATAATCTGCGCCGGAAGCACGCGGAAAAACATCCCGGACAAAAACCGTCCGTCCGACCGCAGGGCAGTGTTGATCATGGACTGTTCCCCTTCTCTTCTGCGGCAATGCCCGCTTTTCAAAACCCGCGCGCCGGCAGCACGGCCGCGGATCATGTACAGGACACCGCCGCCCGTTCTTCTGATTGTCAAAGTATTATAGTTGAAAAATGGGAAAAAACAACCCCCGGCAGGATTATTTCCCTGAAAGCCGAGGGAAAAAGCGCTATGGCCAAAGGGTACTCCCGGGAGAAAAAAGGATCGGCGGAACGTACCACGGCGCAGTTTGTTCCGGATGCGGATCACCGGGATTGCAAAGCTGATCTTTATTATTCATTCAATATATGCTATAATACAGAATGAAACGGCAGGGTTCTTTCTTCGTTTTTTCCCGAAAGAGAAAGCTGTATCCGGGCGATCCGCTATACATCATGACGCCGTATGCCCAGGGAGGTGGAGTCCGCGGTGGAGCATCAGATGGACCGATTGACGGCGCAGACCCGGCAGTTCCTTCGCGCGGCGCAGGCCGGGCCGAAGCTTCTGGCCGCGGTATCCGGCGGGGCGGACTCCGTCTGCCTGCTGCTGTGCGCCGCGGCGCTGCGGGTAGAAGGCTATCAGGTTTCGGCGGTTCATGTGCGGCATGACCTGCGGGATACGGCGGCGCGGGATGAAGCGTTTGTACAGGCGCTGTGCGAAAAGCTGGACGTGCCGTTTTATCCGGTTTCTGTCCGGGTCCCCCGGACGGGCAGCGTGGAAAACGAAGCCAGGCAGGTGCGGTATCAGGCGTTCGGACAGATTTACCGGAAGACCGGCTCGGACGCGCTGCTGCTGGCTCACCACCGGAACGACCAGGCGGAAACGGTGATGATGCGCCTGATCCGCGGGTGCGGCGCAGAAGGCCTTTCCGCCATGAAGCCGGACAGCGCCCGGGGGGGTATGCGGATCCTTCGTCCCCTGCTCGCGGTTTCCGCGGATGAGATCCGGTCCGCGCTGCGGGAAAGCGGGCAGGAATGGCGCGAGGACGAGACCAACCAGGACCCGCGGTATACCAGGAATTTCCTGCGCCATCAGGTCGTGAATCCGCTGGAAGAACGCTTTCCCGGGTCGATCGGCGGGATTTGCCGCACCGCGGAACTGCTTGCCGCGGACAATGATTTCATGAGCACGCAGGCGGAGGCCGCTCTTTCGGACACCGCCTGCCTGGAGATGCCCTGCAGGTTCCTTTCCCGCGCCGGGGTGCTGGCCCTCCATCCGGCGCTGCAGCGGCGGGTGATCCGGCTGTTTCTTTCCGGATGCGGCCGGGAGACCGGGTTTGACAAGACAGAAGAAATCCGGCTGGCGCTTACGGATCCGCCCGCCGCCGTCAACCTGGACGCGGGAGACCGGCTGCTGTTTTCCCCGGAGCGGATCCATTTTGTGCCCGGGAACCCGCCGGAATGGAAGGTGCCCGACGGTTTTTTCCGGACGCTGCCAGGACACAGAACCGGCGACGGGAAAACCGTGCAGGCGGTGCCCGCCCGGCTGTATCCCCTGTGCACCGTCCGCTTTGCCCGGGAGGGGGACCGGTTTCAGCCCTTCGGTCATCAGCGCAGCGTTCCCCTCAGCCGGTTTCTGATCGACAGGAAAATCGACCGGCATTTTCGGGCCTATATCCCTTTGCTTTGCATGGAAAATGTGGTATTATGGATCCCGGGGGTGGCGGCGTCCGAGCAGCTGCGGCTGCGCAGCGGGGAGGATGCTGTGACCCTGGCCGTTTCCGGCCGGCTCCCATGGCAGGCCGCAGCAGGAGAAGAGATCTGAAACAGGAGGAAAAACGCATGGACACGTCAGCGCGCATCTATCAGGATCTGGACCGCATTCTGGTTACCCGCGAGCAAATTGCCCAGGCCGTCAAAACGCTGGGGCAGAAAATCACAGAAGACTATCAGGGCAGGGACCTGATGATGGTCTGCATCCTGAAAGGGGCCAGCATATTCTTTACCGACCTGATCCGAGAAGTGGATCTGCCGGTTTCCGTAGGCTTTATGGCCGTGTCCAGCTATGGCAGCGGCACCTCCTCCACCGGCGTGGTGCGGATCATGAAGGACCTGGATCAGAACATCGAAGGCAAGGATGTTCTGATCGTGGAGGATATTGTGGACAGCGGCAAGACGCTGAACTTCCTGCTGCAGGTGCTGGCGCAGCGCCATCCGGCCTCTCTTTCCATCGCCACGCTGCTGGACAAGCCGGCCCGCCGGGTCGTGGACCTGACCGCCAAATACTTCTGCTTCAATATCCCGGACGCTTTCGTGGTCGGCTACGGCCTGGACTACGATGAAAAATACCGCAATCTGCCGGACATCGGGGTGCTCAAGCCGGCCGTTTACGGGGGGAAGTAAACCGGGCATACCGGCCGAAGCCGGGAAATTTTCAATAAATGATTGACAAACGGCAGACAGATGGCTATAATAGCTGTGTTGTCTCCGCGGCCATGGCGGAATTGGCATACGCGCACGTTTGAGGGGCGTGTCCTTAACCGGGTACGAGTTCAAGTCTCGTTGGCCGCACCACAGCAAAGAGACCGGAAACCGGGCGTTTCCGGTCTCTTTTTAGTTTTTATTTTTCCCCGGAAAAGCAGTTTCTCTCTTGTGGTTTTCAGGCATCCGGGATATAATGACTGTATCTGCCGCACCATGCCGTGCAAACCGCGGCGCCGCGATGGAGCGCGCCCGAAGGACGGACGGTTCGGAAATTCAGAAATACGGGAGGAATTGCCATGATTCTCCACACGCCCCCGATGGGCTGGAACAGCTGGAACACCTTCGGCTGGCAGATCTCCGATTCCCTGATCCGGGAAACGGCCCTGGCCATGAAGGAAAAAGGATATCTGGACGCCGGTTACCGATACATCGTCATCGACGACTGCTGGAGCCTGCACGAAAGGGACGCGGAAGGCCGGCTCGTGCCGGACCCCGAAAAGTTTCCGCACGGCATGAAGGACCTGGCGGACTATGTGCATTCCCTGGGCTTCCTGTTCGGCATGTATTCCTGCGCGGGCGTGCTGACCTGCGGCGGCTATCCCGCCTCCTACGATCATGAATTCATCGACGCGCAGACATTCGCTTCCTGGGGCGTGGATTACCTCAAGTACGATTTCTGCAATTTCCCGGCCAACGCGGACGGGATGAACCGGTACGCCACCATGTCCATGGCGCTGAAGGCCTCCGGACGGGACATCCTCCTGGCGGCCTGCAACTGGGGCACGGACGAGCCCTGGAAATGGATGAAATCCATCGGGGCGCACATGTACCGTTCCACCGGGGATATTCAGGACAATTTCAAATCCTTCTCCCAGATCGCCCGGTCCCAGATCCCGAATTTCTGTATGAGCGGCGCCAACTGCTTCAACGACATCGATATGCTGACCGTCGGCATGTACGGCAAAGGGAACGTTGCCCTGGGAGAGGCCTGTACGGATGAGGAATACCAGACGCAGTTCGCCCTCTGGTGCCTGCTGGGCGCGCCGCTGATGGTGGGCGGCGACGTGCGGAACATGAAGCCTTACGCGGAAAAGCTGCTGCTGCATCCGGGCCTGATCGCCCTCAATCAGGACGCGGAAGGCCGGGTGCCGCAGACGGTTTACCGCGGCCGGGTCCTTCATGTGGACAACGGCTGGAAGGAGTACCCGGACGCGGGGCTGACGCTGTTCAAGCACCTGAACGATCACGAGTTCGCCGCGGGGTATTTCAACTTCGCCCCGGAATCCGGCGAGGTCCCCTTCATCTTCGCGGACGCCGGGCTGCCCGCCACCAGCGGCCTGGCCCTGCATTTTACGGATGTGATCTCCGGGGAAGACCTGGGGGTCAGGCGTGATTTCCTGAACCTGATGATTCCCGCCCACGGCAGCCGGGTTCTGAAATGCCGGATCGTCCGGCCATGAGCGCGGTACCGGGCGCCTGCTGCGCCGTATGCGGCCGGGAGCTGACAAAAGACGAAATCGCGGTGACCAGAAAGCTGATCAACCGCGGCGCGAAGCGGTTCTGCTGCATTGACTGCCTGGCGGATTATTTCGAGGTCCGCCCGGATGACATCCGGGAGCGCATCGCCTATTTCCGCTCCGCCGGGTGCGTCCTGTTTGATGAATGAACCCGCCGCTCCTTTCCCCCATCTCTTCCGCTGATTTCCGGGGGATATTCCTTTGCCGGGCTTCACGAAAAAGCTCCTCCGCGCTGTCCCGCAGAGGAGCTTTTTCGCTTGTCCGGAAATCCCGGAACGGATCGATCAGATATGGATTTCCCGGGCAATTTCATCCAGGGAGACGCCGTGCTTTTCGGCCAGCGCCGCGATATCGTCGTACTCGGGCTTGAAGCGCTGTACGCCCATGCCGGCGACCTTCTTCACCCGGACCGGGCCGTAGGATGTCTGGACCGTTTCGATACCTCGGCTCAGGGTGTAGCGGCTCAGGTCCTGCCGGCGGATGCCCAGGGTGGCCGTGTGCTTCATCAGGAGGGCCGCCAGCCTGTCCGCGTCCTGCGGCAGGCAGATCACGCTGAGCAGGATGCCGGGCCGGCTTTTTTTCATGCCGATGGCCTGGGTATACACATCCCTCGCGCCCGCTTTGAACAGCTGCTCCATGGCAAAGCCGACGGCTTCGCCGGTCATGTCGTCCAGGCAGCATTCCAGTTTGGTGATCTGCTCCCGCTCCCCTTCGCTTTCCCCCAGGAAGGCGCGGACACAGTTGGCCTGTTCAAAATCCTTTTTCCCCATGCCGTAACCGATGGCTTCGGTTTTCATCACCGGCCGGTCCCCGAAGCGGGCGACAAAGTGCCTGAGCAGCGCCGCCCCCGTTGGCGTGCACAGCTCGCCCTGCACACGGCCGCCGTAGATCGGGACGTCCCTGAGGATCAGCGCGGTCGCCGGCGCGGGCACGGGCAGAATGCCGTGCATGCAGCGGACATGGCCGGCGCCCACGTGAACGGGGGACGCGGCGACCAGTTCCGGGGCGATCTCCTCCATCAGCAGGCATACGGCCACCACGTCCGCGACGGCGTCCATTGCGCCCACTTCATGGAAATGGACCTCGCTGACCGGACGGCCGTGCACCCGGCTTTCCGCGTCCGCGATCAGGGCGTAAACCGCTTTGACGTCCGCTTTGACCCGGGCGGAAACGGAAAGGCCGTCAATCAGCGCCTCGATATCCGCCATGGAGGCGTGATGGTGATGGACATGCTCATGGCCGTGATCGTGATCGTGGCCGTGGCCGTGATCGTGTTCGTGATCATGTTCATGATCATGATCGTGTTCATGCTCATGATCGTGCTCATGCTCATGCGGATGATCATGGTCATGGGGATGGCCATGGTCATGAGAAGGACCGTTTTCGTCCAGGGATTCCTCCTCTTCCCCGTTCACCGTCACCTTCATGTGCGTGCCCGTGATCCCGCACTTGACGGCAGGTTCGGCTTCCACGCGCACGCCGGGCAGGCCCAGGGCGTTGAGCCGGTCCACAAAGGCCTGCCGGTCTTTCACCAGCTCCAGCAGCGCCGCGGTCAGCATGTCCCCCGCCGCGCCCATGCCGCATTCCAGATACAGTGTTTTCATTCGGATCGTCCTCCCGCCGTCTGTCCGTCCGGGCTTACGGCAGGAATTTGCCGGAAGCCAGATAGAGCGCGTACCATTCCCGATGGGTCAGATGCACCTTTGCCGCCGCGCAGACGTCCCGCAGGTGCCGCGGGTTCATCGTGCCCGCAATGGCCTGCATCCGCGCCGGATGCCGCAGGATCCATGCAATGGCGACCGCGGCCTTGGAAACCCCGTACTTTTCCCCGAGTTCCCCCAGGACCCGGTTCAGTTCCGGGAAATCCGGATGATCCACAAAGCACCCCTTGAACATGCCGAACTGCAGGGGCGACCACGCCTGGATCGTGATGTCGTGCAGGCGGCAATAGTCCAGCACGCCGTTGTCCCGGTCCAAAGACCTTTCCGTCGTCAGGTTGTTCAGGTACAGGCCCGGATCGATCAGCTGGGTCTGATCCAGGGAGAACTGCAGCTGATTGATGACCAGGGGCTGCTTCACGTATTCTTTCAGCAGTTCCAGCTGGCCCGGGGTCACGTTGCTCACGCCGAAGAAGCGGACCTTGCCCTGCCGGTGCAGGGTATCGAAGGCCTCCGCCACTTCTTCCGGGTCAAACAGCAGGTCCGGGCGGTGCAGCAGGAGGGTATCCAGGTAATCCGTCTTCAGCCGCTTCAGGCTTTCTTCCGCGCTGAGCAGGATGTCCTCCCGGCTCCAGTCAAACTCTTTGCGGTCAAAATGCAGCCCGCACTTGCTCTGAATGATGACGTCCTCCCTTTTGAGGCCCGTCAGCGGGAACGCGTCCCCAAAGCGGGTCTCCGCCTCCCCGTCTCCGTAGCAGGTGGCATGGTCAAAGAAATTGACGCCTTCTTCCGCCGCGGCGCGCAGCACGTCCGCCGCCTGCGCGACGGACAAAGCAGGCATCCGCATGCAGCCCAGAATAACGGCCGAAGCGTTCCGCGGCCCCTGGGCAATATTGATCATTTTCATCCGGTACAGCCCCTTTCTGTCAAAGCATGTTG
>CAMJXZ010000102.1 GCA_946409855.1 uncultured Clostridia bacterium
TGACGACCCAGCCCAAGACGGTGTACGCGCTGGCGGGCACGCAGGTCACCTTCAGCGTGGTCACGAAGAACGCGACCCAATGGCAGTGGGAGTGCAGCAACAACGGCGGGCAGTCTTATACCGCGCTGACCAATACTTCTTTCTGGACAGGGGCAAAGACCAAGACCCTGACGTTTACCGCCTCCAATTATTATAACGGCTATTACTTCCGCGTGAAGGCCAGCGGCGAGGGCGGAGAGGTTTATTCGAAAGCCGCTGTGCTGCACATTGTGGAGGCACCGAAGTTCGATGTCCAGCCGACAAAACAGCAGTCGCTTGCCGGCCGGACAGTGTATTTCAGCGCTTCTGTCAGCAACTATACGAGCCTTCAGTGGCAGGTGGACCGCAAGGACGGGAACGGCTTTGTGGACCTGAAGGAAAACAGCGCCTGGCACGGCGTGACGACCAAAACCCTGTCCTTTGAGGCGATTGCCGCCCGCGCGGCCTACAGCTACCGCCTGCACGCGATGAACCAGTACGCGGAAGCGGATTCCAACGCGGTCACCCTGACCATCATTCCGGACCCGACGGTGACGGTGACTGTATACCCGACCACCGCGTTGAAAAACGGCCAGAACGTCCGCCTGACCGCCTCGGTCAAGAACACGCAGGGCGCGGTCTCCTATGAATGGCAGCAGCTGGATAAGTACTTCGACAATACGTGGGACACGGATCCCAACAACACCGGCACCTCAGTGATGAACTTCATCGCGTCGTATGATCTGGCAGTCTGTGATTACCGCTGCGCCGTCACGGACAGCAACGGTACCTGGTACAGCAAGGCGATCAGCATTGATTACATCAAGCCTTCCCTGTCCATCAGCGCGAACACTACCAGCGGAACGTCGGGCACCGTGGTTACCATGACCGCTTCCGCGGCCAATTACTCTTCCGACGCGTCCTTTGAATGGAAATTCAGCAAGGACGGCAGCAACTGGAATGTTCAGAGCACCTCCAAAACGTCGATATCGCTCTACTTGAATTCCTCTACCGCCGGATACTGGCGCCTCGATGTCACTGATATCGGATGGACCTGGACCAGCAACACGCTTGAACTGCAGCTCATAGAAACCCCGACCGTGACGGTCGTCAACGAAACCGGCGGCCAGGCGCACAGCGGCGATTCTGTCCGGCTGACCGCTTCGGTGCAGAACATGACCGGCAGCGTCACTTATCAGTGGCAGCAGAAGAAGGGGACCGGCAGCTGGTCCAACATGACGCAGAGCGGCTATGCCTCGTCCGTGATGACCTTCACGGCCAACGAAAACGTGCTGGCGGCGGGAAGCAACTCTTTCCGCTGCGTGGTCACGGACAGCAGCGGCACCTGGACCAGCAATGAAGTCGGGCTGGATTACCTGCCGCCGGACATCTACCTGTACGCCGGCGATCTGGTCATCAGCAGCGGCCAGACGAAGACCTACAGCGTCGCCTCGGGAGCTTCCGTTACGATGCGGGCGGACGGAGACTTCATTGCCGGCAATGCCGCCTACCTCTGGCAGTACAGCGCCAACGGCGGTTCTTCCTGGAACAATCTGTCCTCTTCCTGGAACGGCTATAATACCAATACCCTCCGGTTCACCGCCTCCACAGCATACAGCGGCTACCGGTTCCGCTGCCGGATCATGATCGCGAACTACCCGTATCTGAGCGGTGTCGCCTGTCTGAACATCAGCGCGCCCCAGGCCAAGTACCGCGCGCTGCTGATCGGCAACTGCGATTATCCGGGCACCGGCAGCGATCTGCCGGACCACGAGTGGAACGTACAGGCGATGAGGTCGCTGCTGGGCTCGACCCTGACCACGCAGTACCAGGTGACGTCCAGGCTGAACTGCAGCGCCAGCGCGATCCTCAATGCGATTCCCACGGCTTTCAGCGGCGCGACCAATAACGACGTTTCCCTGTTCTATTACGGCGGACACGGTTTGATTATCACCAGCGACGGCACTTCTACCGGTGTGCCGGATTATTATCACGCCAGGACAGGCTCGCTGTGCGGCGTGGATGATAACTACGTCACGCCTGCTGAGCTCCGGGACGCACTGAACAATATCCCCGGGAAAATCATCGTGATCCTCGACTGCTGCCATTCCGGCGCGGTTATTGCCACCAAGGACAGCGGGGAACCGGTATACGCGGATCCCTCGCAGTTCACCAATGCCATTGTCAGCGCTTTCTCGGGCTATACGATTCCTGTTTCCACGACGGACAGCGACGGCAAATACGGTGAAATGAGGACGGAGAAATTCATCGTTCTGACCGCCTGCACGATTCAGGAAGAATCCTGGAACTGGTGGTATGATGGATCCTACGCCTATATGAGCTTCGGCACCTTCACCAAGGCGCTGTTTGAGGGCCTGGGCTGCAGCTGGCCTTATGCGAACCTGGGGAGCACCATTCCCTGCGACACCAACGGGGACGGCATTGCCTCCCTGGGCGAATGCAGGACCTATGTCGCCGGGAGAGCGACGCAGATCAACCGGGAGATGGGCGGCAGCAATGTCCAGACGGCACAGAGCTGGGGCAGCAGTACGTATGAGCTGTTCAAGCTGAGATAAAGCCGATCCGGGCGAACGTGATGAAACGGAAGATGCTTTGCCAACGGCAAAGCGGCCCCGGATGCGTCATCGCCGCGCCTGATTCAAACAAGCAAAAAGCATGTGCCCGGGCGCCGGAGAGATCCGGCGTTCCGGGCACATGCTGCCTTTGGGGTAACTGGTCAAGAGAAAACAGAGCTTACTTCCGCTTCCGCTGCCGGAACAAAGCTTTGTTTTCTGTCTGGCTGACACCTCGGATTCATTTCATACAGCGACATGACGGATGGACGCGGACGCGCGAAAGAAACATTCCCGGCGGCTCCGGAAGCGGAGAACACCGGGAATGCGGACGCGCATGGTGTCAAAGGATATGATTATTCCGCGATGACCTTGTGGAAAACCTTCTTGCCGCGGCGGATGACCACGCCGGCTTTGAGCTGGTCCATTGTGCACAGGACGTCGATGGAGGCGGGCTTTTCGCCGTCGAAGGTGACGCCGCCCTGCTCGATCAGCTTGCGGGCTTTGGATTTGCTTTCGGCCAGCTTGCTCGCGACCAGCAGGTCCACCACATTGCAGCCTTCCGCCGGGATTTCGGCAGCGGAAAGGACGGTCTTTGGCATGTTCTCGTCGCTTCCCGCGCCGGAGAAAAGGGACGCAGCGGTTTCTTCCGCCTTTTTGGCTTCCGCTTCGCCGTGCACCAGTTCGGTCAGGGAGTAGGCGAGGATCCGCTTCTTTTCGTTGATGCGGGCGCCGTCCCAGTGTTCCATCGCTTCGATTTCATCCAGGGGGATGAAGGTCAGCATCCGGATGCACTTCATGACGTCGGCGTCGTCGATGTTCCGCCAGTACTGGTAGAACTCGAAGGGAGAGGTCTTGGCGGGGTCCAGCCAGACGGCGCCCTTGGCGGTCTTGCCCATCTTCTTGCCTTCGCTGTTCAGAAGCAGGGTAATGGTCATGGCGTAGGCGTCGTCGCCGGGGGCGGTGTCCGTCTGGGTGTACTTGCGGATCAGCTCGGTGCCGCCCAGCATGTTGCTCCACTGGTCGTCCCCGCCGAACTGCATGTTGCAGCCGTAGTGCTGATGCAGGTAGAGGAAGTCATAGCTCTGCATGATCATGTAGTTGAATTCCAGGAAGGAAAGGCCTTTGGCCATGCGCTGCTTGTAGCATTCCGCCCGCAGCATGTTGTTGACGGAGAAATGCGGCCCGACCTCCCGGAGCATGTCGATCCATTTCAGGTCCAGCAGCCAGTCGGCGTTGTTGACGGCGATGGCCTTGTCCTCCCCGAATTCGATGAACCGCGCGATCTGCTTTTTGAAGCATTCGCAGTTGTGCTGGATGGTTTCCGGCGACAGCATGGCGCGCATGTCGCTGCGGCCGGTGGGATCGCCGATGTAGCCGGTGCCGCCGCCCAGCAGCACGATCGGCTTGTTGCCGGCCATCTGCAGCCGCTTCATCAGGCACAGCGCCATAAAATGGCCGACGTGCAGCGAATCGGCGGTGGGGTCAAAGCCGATGTAGAAGCGGGCGCCGCCGTTGTTGATCAGCTCCCGGATCTCTTTTTCGTCGGTGACCTGCGCGATCAGACCCCGCGCTTCCAGTTCTTCATAGATGCCCATGTTCACAGCCTCCTGTACAGAAAAAATAAAATGAAAACGCCCCCGTTCCCGCGCTGCGGGAACAGAGGACGACAGGAGCTCTTCGTGGTACCACCTCTGCTTCGGACGGAATGACCGCCCCTCAACCTGCGCGATAACGGACGCGACCGGCTCCGCCTACTGAAGCGATGAGAATCAGCCCGTTCGGGGAGCGGCTCCGGAGGGTATTCATCCGACGCCGTTTTCGTCCTTTCACCAGCCGGACGATCTCTGAAAAAACGGACAGGGGACTACTTGGCTCCATCCTTGCCATCTGGGTACAGAAGGTATTGTACAGGAAAACCGCCCGTTTGGCAAGAGGGAAAAACGCGTTTTTTGCGGGGCTTATATTCCCGGGAGACGGCGCGGGCTTTCTCTCCGGATGATCCGGGGGCTATCCGCATTTGACTGCCGTTTGTCCCGAACGATTGTTTTATTCCTGCATTTTTTCTGCAATTTCAGGAATAATGCCAAAATCTGGTTGATAATTTTGACTGAATGTTATAAAATAATCCCAAAGAACCACGGAACAGGCCCTGAGCTGTTTTACGTGGAAATATGAAAGGAGTTGTTTTCCTATGAAAAAGTACCTGGCGATGGCACTGGCTGCCATCATGATCCTGGCTGTCGCGCTGCCTGTTCTGGCCGCCAACAACGAAAAGCCTGTGATCTTCTTCAACCGTCAGCCCTCCAACAGCCAGACCGGCGAGCTGGACATGGAAGCCCTGACCTTCAACGACAAGACCTATTACGTGGGCTTTGACGCCAAGCAGGGCGCTGAACTGCAGGGCGAAATGATCGTCAACTATCTGAAGGGCAAGGGCGCCGAGCTGGACCGCAACGGCGACGGCATCATCGGCTACGTGCTGTGCATCGGCGACGTGGGCCACAATGACTCCATCGCCCGTACCCGCGGCGCCCGCAAGGCGCTGGGCACCGCCATTCCGGACGGCACCCAGGGCAAGACTGAAATCGCGACCATCGACGACGTGGATTCCCAGCCCATCGGCGTGAACACCGACGGCAGCGCCGCCCACGTGCAGGATGGCAAGATCACCATCGCGGACAAAGAGTATGTTGTGCGTGAGCTGGCTTCTCAGGAAATGAAGAACAGCGCCGGCGCCACCTGGGACGCCGCCACCGCCGGCAACACCATCGGCATCTGGGTCGCTGACTTCGGCGATCAGATCGACGTGGTCGTTTCCAACAACGACGGCATGGGCATGGCCATCTTCAACGCCTGGTCCAAGGATGCCGGCGTGCCCACCTTCGGCTATGACGCTAACAGCGACGCTGTGGCCGCCATCGCGGACGGCTACTGCGGCACCATTTCCCAGAACGCCGACGTGCAGGCTTACCTTACCCTGCGCACCCTGCGCAACGCGCTGGACGGCGTGGACATCATGGTGGGCATCAGCACCCCGGACGCTGCCGGCAACGTGCTGAGCGACGACCTGTACTACTATGACGAAGCCACCCGCTGCTTCTACGCCCTGAACGGCGCCGTGACCGCTGACAACTACGAGAGCTTCCTGGACGCCACCGCGCCCAACCCGAAGTTCAACAACCAGCTGTCCGAAGCGGATGCTCCGGTCAAGAAGGTCTGGCTGGATATCTTCAACAGCACCGACAACTTCCTCAACGCCACCTACCTGCCCCAGCTGAAGAACTACGACGGCATCCTGAACCTGGATGTTGAATACGTCTCCGGCGACGGCCAGAACGAAGGCGCGATCGTGAACAAGCTGCAGACTTCTGTGGACGACGTGGAAGGCTATGCCATCAACATGGTGAAGACCGACAACGCGGCCGCCTACACCAGCGTGCTTGAATAATCTGCGGACAATCCTTAAACCTGATTGAAAAGGAAGGGCCATCGGGAAGTCTTCTTCCTGGTGGCCCTTCCATGCGAGAATAATGGAAAAGGCGGGATACATGATGGCGGGTCCCAAAGCAAATAACGTGCTGTCGATCCGGGGGCTGTGCAAGTCCTTCGGACGGAACCGCGTCCTGGATCACATCAATCTGGATGTGAAGGAAGGCACGATCATGGGCCTGATGGGCGAAAACGGCGCAGGCAAGTCCACCATGATGAAGTGCCTCTTCGGCACCTACCAGAAGGACGAGGGCGTCATGATCTTCGACGGCAAAGAAGTCAATTTCTCCGGCCCGAAGGACGCCCTGGAAAACGGCGTCGCGATGGTGCACCAGGAACTCAACCAGTGCCTGGAGCGCAGCGTGGTGGATAACCTGTTCCTGGGCCGGTACCCCACCAGTTCCCTGGGCGTGGTGGATGAAGCGCGCATGAAGAATGAAGCGGCGGACCTTTTCCGCAAGCTGAACATGACCGTGAACCTGTCCGCGCCGATGAAGACCATGTCGGTTTCCGCCCGGCAGATGGTGGAGATCGCCAAGGCCATTTCCTACAACGCGAAACTGATCGTGCTGGATGAGCCCACCTCGTCTTTGACCGTCCGCGAGGTGGCGAAACTTTTTGAAATGATGCGCAACCTGAAATCGCAGGGCATTTCGCTGATATATATCTCCCACAAGATGGATGAGGTTTTTGAAATCTGCGATGAAGTGGCCGTGATGCGCGACGGCAAAATGGTGGCGACCAAGAAGACGAACGAAACCAACATGAACGAACTGATCGCCGCCATGGTGGGCCGTACGCTGGACAACCGCTTCCCGCCGGTAGATAACACCCCGGGGGAAACGGTGCTGTCCGTGCAGCATTTATCCACCAAATACGCGCCCAACCTGAAAGACATCACTTTTGACGTGCGCGAGGGCGAAATCTTCGGCCTGTACGGCCTGGTGGGCGCGGGCCGTACGGAACTGCTCGAAACGATGTTCGGCGTACGCACCAGAGCGGCCGGGCGCATGTATTACAAGGGACGCCTGATGAACTTTACCAGCGCCAAGGACGCCATGAATCATGGGTTTGCCATGATCACCGAGGAAAGAAAATCCACCGGCCTCTTTCTGGAGGGCGATTTGACTTTTAATACCACGATCACCAATCTGTCGCATTATATGTCCGGCGCGATGCTGAGCAGCGACAAGATGGTGAAGGCGACAGCCAATGAAATCAACGTCATGCATACCAAATGCATGGGCGCGTCCGACCCGATCACCTCGCTTTCCGGCGGGAACCAGCAGAAGGTCATCTTCGGCAAATGGCTGGAACGGGACCCTGCCGTATTTCTGATGGATGAACCGACCCGCGGCATTGACGTCGGGGCCAAGTATGAGATCTATGAGCTGATCATCAAAATGGCGAAGATGGGCAAAACCGTCATCGTCGTGTCCTCTGAGATGCCGGAGATCCTGGGCATCACCAACCGCATCGGCATCATGTCCAACGGCCGGCTGGCAGGCATTGTCAACACCAAAGAGACCAATCAGGAAGAGCTGCTCAGGCTCAGCGCCAAATATCTGTGGATGGGGGAGACGCATCATGTCAAATAACGAAAAGATCCTTTCACCGGAAGAGGAGCGGGCGCTGCTCGCGCCCATTGATGCATATGTGGGCGGCATCCAGCAGAAGATCAACGCGCTGCGGGCGGATGGTACGGACAAGGTGCTTGCCCTGACGAACCATATCGCCATCGTCCGGGAAAACGCCAATTACACCAAAGAAGAAAAGAACAGCATCATCGCCGGGGACCGCAGGGAACTGGCGGCGGCGAAGGCGGTGGAAGCAAAGAACAAAGCGCAGATCGACGCCCTGATCGGCGACGCCGTGGGCTATCTGGACGCGCACTACGACCAGGAGTATTACAGCAGGGTGGCCCGGTCCTGCGCCGCGCAGAAGGCGGCCGAAATCAGCCGCTATAACAATGAATTGCAGACGCTCACCAAACAGCACGAAGCGGAAATGGCCAAGCTGACCGGCAAGGGCGAACTGAAAGACGAAAAGTACGTCTTCAAAAACAGGCTCTTTGACGCCAGGCTCAGGCATCAATCCATCCTGCAGGAGATCAAGGATACCCAGCATGAAGCGTTTATGCACCGCTATCATCTGACCGACCTGCTCCGCCTGTCCAAATTCACCGTCCGGGAAAAGGTCATCCAGAGATGGGAAAACTACAAGTACGCTTTCAATACCAAACAGTTTTTCCTGAAAAACGGGTTGTATATCGCCATTCTTTTCATCTTTATCATCCTGTGCATCCTGACGCCCATCATCAAGCACAAGCCCCTTCTGACGACGAAAAACATCCTGACCATCCTGACCCAGGCGTCTCCCCGGATGTTCCTGGCGCTGGGCGTGGGCGGGCTGATCCTGCTGGGCGGCACAGACCTGTCCGTGGGCCGCATGGTGGGCACCAGCATGGTGCTGTCCACCATGATCATGCACAAGGGTGTCAATACCGGCTATCTGTTCGGCACCGCCTATGATTTTACGGCCATCCCCCTGGGGCTCAGGATCGTCCTGGCCCTGGTGATCTGCTGCTGCATCACGACTGTCTTTACCTCCATCGCCGGGTTCTTTACGGCCCGCTTTAAAATCCATCCCTTCATATCGACCATGGCCAACATGCTGATCATGTTCGGCCTGATGACCTACGCGACCCAGGGCGTTTCCTTCGGCGCCATCGAAAAGGACATCAAGGGCATCATCATGCCCACCTGGGGGGACTTCCCGACCATCATCCTATGGGCCGTCGCCGTGATCATCGTGATGTACTTTATCTGGAACAAAACCAAACTGGGCAAAAATATGTACGCCGTCGGCGGCAACCCGGAGGCGGCGGCCGTATCCGGCATTTCCGTGTTCCGGGTCACGCTGACCGCGTTCATGATCGCTGGCGTTCTGTACGGCTTCGGGGCCTGGCTGGAGTGCATCCGCATGGTCGGCTCCGGCTCCGCCTCCTACGGCCAGGGCTGGGAAACGGACGCCATCGCGGCCTGCGTGGTGGGCGGCGTATCCTTCAAGGGCGGCATCGGCAAGATCCAGGGCATCGTCGTGGGCGTGCTGATCTTTACCTCCCTGACCTACTCCCTGACCATTCTCGGCGTGGATACCAACCTGCAGTTCGTTTTTTCCGGCATTATCATTCTGGCCGCCGTCACCATCGACTGCCTCAAGTACGTGCAGAAAAAGTAAGACGGACGCAATTGTTTTCAGGCGCAGGGCGCAGAACCCCTGCGCCTTTGTTTTTTCCTGAACTTTTCGGGAACTTGTCTGCGGAATTCGCGGTTTTCTCTTGCCTTCCGGGTGCTTTCTGTGATAATATATACACGGCGTAATTCGGGATATTGCGCCGGAAATACGGATTGTTTACGGAAGGAGTGGTTTCCCATGGCCAAGAAAACAGTAGACGATATTCAGGTACAGGGCAAGCGGGTCCTGGTCCGCTGCGATTTCAACGTCCCCATGAAGGACGGCAAGATCACCAACGACAAGCGCATCGTCGCGGCTCTCCCCACCATTCAGAAACTGATCAAAGACGGCGCGAAGGTCATCCTGTGCAGCCATCTGGGCAAGCCGAAGAACGGCCCGGAAGAGAAGTTCTCCCTGG
>CAMJXZ010000103.1 GCA_946409855.1 uncultured Clostridia bacterium
TAAAATCCAATGTCCTTTCCGGACGTGCCGGTTCGAGCCCGGCTGCCCCTACCATCCATCCTGATCCGGCTTCCGGTCAGGGTGGTTCTTTTTTCCCGGTCACAACAGCGTGGCCGGGCTTTTTTATGGAAAACAGGTATGAAAAACGGGAACTTTTTGCCTCTTCATTTCGTCTTTCTGAATGAACACGCTGTGATGAAAGTTCCCAATGAAGCGGAAGTGTTGAAAGGAAACAGCGTGGCGGAGCGGGGCCAAAGCATCACGGGAACGGATCAAGGGAAGAAAACAGGCGACGGCGCTGAACCGGAAGGCCGTTTTCAGCCGGTTCATGTGAAAAATAATTTCCATTTCTGTATTGCGTCAGAAGAACTGACTGTAGTATAATATAATCAGAGACAAATAAACAAGCTGATTTTTGAGGATAATCAGCAGATTGTCCGCGGTACGACAATCCCGGAGCGCCATTGTATCCGTATATATGGCCTGGCATGCTGTTTATTCAGCCAACAGCTGATGGAGCAGGGAACGCTTTCCGGCCGATGGTTTGTACCGCGCCGCCGTTTTCATACCGTCCGGAAGGCATGCGGGAAAGCAGGTTTCACAGTGCATACAGAATCAGTTGGTTTCCGTTTTGAGGATGGGGATGCGGACGGGACCGACGCGGTGCGGCGCCGGCATCCAATCCCTTTATTCAGATGGTAATTCCGATGCAGCTAAGGAATTATTATACAAATCATGAAGAAAGGATCAATCAAAAATGAAAAAAACGATTACGTTGCTTCTCGTCCTGGCACTTCTCTGCGCGATGCCCGCTTCCTTTGCCGAGGGCCTGAATTTTGACGGCATCGGCGACGGAGAGGGTGTCATTGACCTGAATCTGAGCGGAGAGGAAAAAACCATCTTCACTTCCGACAAAGGATTCGGCACTTCGGATATCGTGACGGATGAAAACGGTACAGTCACCGTGACGACCGATTTCGGCGTTACCCTGGTCTGCACGGTTCCCGCCGGCATATACTATCTGACGCAGGATTATTTCCATGACCTGACTGTTTATAATGCCGTTTATTCGGATCCGGCCAAGGTTTTGGAGCAGTTTATTGAAAAGCAGATGCATCTGAATCTGTTTACCACCGGCGGCAGCTGCATCGACGCTTTCTTCTATGTTTATGCGGAGGACGACACACTGGCCAAAATGATCGGCAACGCCAATGATCTTGTGCAGAAAGACGCGGCGTATGTGGCGGACTATCTGACCAAGGTCAACGGCGTGACTTTTGAATACGGCATGGTGGGGAACCAGCTGTGGTTTGTCACGAATCTGGTGGAAAGCTATCACAAAGTGGTCGGCATCACCTATGTGAACGGTCATGTCGTTCAGGCGTATGTCGAGAATATCGCCAATACGGATGATCTGAATACCGCCCAGCAGATGCTGGCTTCTGTCAGCTTCCGCTGATGATTGCCATTGCTCTTCACAGACCATAGCTGCATGGTCTGTGAAGAGGATTCAAGGAGGAATTCTGAAATGAAGAAAACGTGCGTCCTGTTATGCGTGATGGTGCTGGCCATCGGTGTGATCATGCCCGCGGGGGCGGAAATCGGGTCCCTGATGTTTTCTTCCATGCCGCAGGGCATGGAATCGCCGGAGGAAACGCTGACTGAACGGGAATATGATCCGGACGGAAGCGCTTATCCGTTTACGGGCAACGGGGAAAACGGACGGCAGCACACGGTGATGCTTTATCTGTGCGGCGCTGATCTGGAACCGAAGGGCGGCCCGGCGACGATGGATCTCCAGGAGATCATACAATCCGCCTACGATCAGGATCAGATCTCCCTGCTGGTGATGGCCGGCGGTACCAAGAAATGGTTCAATCATGCGGTCGACGCAGACGATACGGCGATTTATGAGGTCGTCGGCGATTCTCTGGTCAAGCGCGCTTCAAACGGTCTGATGAGCATGGGACAGCCAAAAACACTGACGCAATTTGTCAATTACTGCTACTCGAATTTTCCGGCCAAGAATTATTCGCTGATTCTGTGGGATCACGGCGGCGGACCGCTGGGCGGATTGATCCATGATCAGATTTCCAACGATGTCTTCCGCTCTGTCCTGGATGTCCGGGACGCGCTGGAGAACACGCCCGCGGCCAAAGAGAAGCTGTATCTGCTGGGCTTTGACGCCTGCCTGGAAGGCTCCGTCGAGATCGCGAATGTGTTCGCTCCGTACGCGCATCAGATGGTCGCCTCGGAAGAAAGCGAACCGGGGTTGGGCTGGAACTATCTGTTCATGAAGGACCTTCTTCAGGACGGCAGCCCGGCGGATACCGGAAAAAACATTGTCAATCTGTACTTTGAGCAATATGGCCCGAACGTGGCCGATAAGCTGACCCTTTCCACGATCAATCTGGACCGGATGGACGAACTGCTCAGGAAAAGCGAAGTGTTCTTCGGCCAGGTCCAGGGACAGCTGAACAAAGACACTTTTTTGGAGTTCGCTTCCAAGAGACAGCATTTTGAATCGGTGGATAAGAACCCGCGTGATCTGATCGACCTGGCGGAAATGGTGGAAGCGTATAAAACATACGCCCCGGATCAGGCGGAAGATCTGCTGATCACGATTCAGGAAACGGTCGATTATGAAAAGCACAACAAAGGTTTCAGCTCAGGCCTGTCTGTCTATTTCCCGTATTACGACTACAGAAACTATCCCAGGTCCTTTGCCAAGAACTATCAGAATCTGAACTATGACGGCGGGTATACGGCGTTTATCGACCAGTTCAATACCATGCAGCACAATGTGCCCAGGATCAACTGGAATATCGGCAGCAAAGGCGACGTCCGGGATACCCGTACCATTTTCTCCCTGCAGCTGACCCCGGAGCAGGCGGCCAATCTGGCCGAATATTCCCTGGTGATCCTGCGGAAGCTTGGTCAGGACAACACATTCGTGGTGGTCAAGCCGGACGGCCAGGCGGAGCTGATTGATTCGCAGCTGGTAGGGGACTATGTCCACGGCGCGCTGTATATCGTCGATGCGAACGGGGAACGGAGCAATGCGCTGCCCCTGGTCTGGACACGCGACGCATACGGTCATTATATCATTCCCGCCGCGCTGCTGGGTGAAAACGGATCCATGGAGATTCAGCTGGTTTGCGACCTGAACGACGAAACGGGAGAAATGACCGTCGCCACGATTTACACCCTGGAAGAAAACGGGATCTACTATACGAACCGCGCGGCAGTGGATCTGGACGCTTATGAAACGATCCGCTTCACCGTACCCGTCTATGAAGCGACGCGGGACGAAGACGGCGCGCTGGTGGGCGTGTTCGACTGGAAGCCGGCTGCGCAGGAAGAATACACCATGGATCTTCACGGCGACTGGACGCTTTCCATGCTGCTGGATACCATCGATCCTTCGGAACTGTACGCGGCGTTCGTCCTGACGGACTACTACCGGATGACGCACACCAGCGAACTGATTTCCGTCGTGCCGCAGGCGCCGGTGGAACCGGTCCTGGTGCTGACCTATGACGACGATTACGTGACCCTGGAACTGAATGTGGAGAACAGCGTCTCCACCAACAACGGGGATGTGTATATCCGCTTTACCGTCACCAACCCGAACCAGCAGGAGGTCTTTATCCATCTGGATCAGCTCATACTGAACGGCGCTCCTGTGGACGCGGAGCTGTGGATCGAAGGCGACGGCGGAAACGGCGGCATCCTGCCCGGTGAACAGGGCGTTGATACGCTGGTCCTGTCCGGCCTTCTGACAGATCAGCCGGCCGGCGCGCATACGATCGCCCTGACGATCTCCGTTGTCGACGCGGCGGATCATTCGGTGATTTCCAGCCACCAGGCATCCGGGTATCTGTATTTGCCCGAATAACAGCGTACAAACCATCGGAACGGAGGCAAAGATGCCTGTGGCAGCTTCGCCTCCGTTCCTGATAAAAGGGCTTTTTGCCTGAAAACAGACACGGCCGGGCAGAAGCGAATGCCGCGCGGTGCGGCAGCAGCATCAGGGAACAACCGGCGGCGGGCGGACGAAAAGGAGGAATTCCATGAAGCGGATGGTATTGTCACTGGTTCTTTTGTCGCTCCTGCTGGCAGCGCTGCCGGCCGCCGGGGAAACGGCTGTCCGCCCGGCCATGACCGTGATGATCTATATGTGCGGGAGCGATCTGGAATCCCGCTTTTCGTCGGCGACGAATGACATCCAGGAAATGCTGCTGTCCGGCATCGATCCGGACCGCTGCAACGTGGTGATCATGGCGGGGGGATGCGCGTCCTGGGCGGAGAATTCGACGATCCGCGCCAAAGGTGCGGGGATTTACCGGATCACCCGGAAGGTGCACGGGGATGATCTGCAGCTCAGGAGCGTTCAGACCATCGAGGGGATGAACATGGGGGACCCCGGCACGCTTTCGTCCTTTCTGACCTTCTGCCATGACCAATATCCGTCGGACCGGTACGCGCTGGTGTTCTGGGATCACGGCGGGGGCCCGATGGAGGGCGTATGCTATGATGAAACGCAGGGAAAGGACGCCCTGTCGCTGACGGAAATACAGCGTGCGTTCCGGGACAGCGCCTTTCCGGAGCATGGTTTATCGTGGATCGGTTTTGACGCTTGCCTGATGGCGAGCCTGGAAACGGGGCTGATCTGCGCGCCGTACGCGGATTACATGATCGCCAGCCAGGAAACGGAGCCGGACTACGGGTGGGACTACCGGTTTCTGAAAATGATCAGCGACGGCATGCCGGAAGAGGAACTGGTCCGGTCGATTGTGGACGGCTATGCGACGCAGCGGGAAAACCGGCTGCTGATCACGCTGTCCTGCGTGGATCTGCGGCAGATCGGGGGCATCCGGGAAGCGGCGGACAGGATGTTTGAGGGAATGGCGGGCCAGCTGACTGCGGAAACGTTTACGGCTTTTTCGAACGAAAGAAGGGACGCCAAATCCTTCGGCCGGGCGACGGCGCTGACGGACTTTGACCTGGCGGACCTTTACGACCTGGCCGAGCAGTATGAGGAGCTCGTGCCCGGGGAAGCGGAAGCGGTGCAGACGGCGATCCGTTCGGCCGTGTATCACCGGGGCAACCAGGCGGACGCGCACGGCCTGTCCATCTATTCCCCGTACTATAACAAGGACAGGTTTGCCGGCAAATGGCAGTCGGAATATGATACCCTGAAGATTTCCGCTTCATATTCAAACTATATGGAACGGTACGCGGACATCTGGCTGGGCAAACCGCTGGGGGACTGGAGCAGCCTGACGTACCAGGCGCTGCCGGTCCGGGAGGACGCTCAGGAACTGGAGTTCATTCTGACGGACGACCAGCTGGCGCATTTCGCGTCCGCGAAGTTGATCATTCTGCGGGAAACGGATCAGCTGACACATACCTATGCGAAAGTGTATGAATCCGAGACGCTCAAGCCTCAGGGCAACGCGCTGCGGTACAGCTATGATTTCCGGATGCTGTATGCCGTGAACGATCGCGGTCAAGCCCTGTCCGACCCGTTGTATTTTGAGAATACGGAGAATAATTATCTGATACCGGCTATGCTTGAAAACATATCACGTGTGAACGCCACGATAAACGGTCTTGCGTCTTATGAGCAGGACGGGGCGGCGGACACGGGCAGCCGGACTGAAGCGACGGTTCTGCGCTGTCACCGGGAAGATTATGCCCTGGTGGCGGACGGTTATTTATTTCCGGAAGATCTGGATCAGCTGATGGACCGGACAAATGATGCCTGGCTGTCGTTTCGGGAATCAGAAAGCATGGATCTTTCTGCTTTCAGGTATCTGAATTTCAATTACGGGAATATCGGCAGGAGACTGGGAAAGTTTCCGGACGGAAAGACAGCGCCTTTTTCTCAATGGCCCAGGGTTTTTATGGATTCGTCTGCTTCAAAATATCTTGATCCGTGGAATCGGGAGGTATCGTTGCTCGAAGCGGCACAGAATGTTGATTATCATGCATTTGGCGCGGTTTCGCTGGAAAGCTCTTCCTGGGGGCTTGCGTTTCTGAAATCAGGCGCGGAAGAGCGGACTCATCTGTACGCGCAGTTTATCGTGACGGATTCTCAGGGCAATCAGATGGCCGGAGAGCTGATCCCCCTGAATCAGGAGAATGTGCGGAGCAAAGCGATTGGAAAAACACTTTGTTCGGACGGAAAGGGCAATTTCGAAATCATATTCAATTTACTGGAAGCATTCAGAACGGACGAGGATGATGTAAAACTGTATTTGTCTTTTTCAGCGCTTAGTTCTTTGCCGAACCTGCTGTTTCTGCCTGTTTCGGTGGAATTCAACGGCGTTGATGCAGGTGTTCCGCATCTGGAACAAATGAAGACGAACACCTTCTTTCTATATGATGACGCCGGCCGCCCGCGCTCAGCTATTCTCAGCAAAAACTATTTGGAGAGTCTGGGCAGTGACAGAATACCATTACTGGCCGACGGCGTCATTCACAGCGTCAGGCTGCAGGGATATGTATACGACCAGGATCCGGAGGATGATAATCCGTATAAAAGAATCATTCTGGGTGAATTTGACCGGACGATTGAGGTAGACTTTGATTTATCAGGGTTTATGGAAAATGCCCATAAATCCAGCCCCATAACGACCGAACTTTCCATGCGGTATCAAATCGTGGGGCTGGATACGGTCCGCCCGGACATCATCGAAGGTACACTCGCTGTCCGGAACATGAGCGGACGTACCAGACACTTGGAGTTTACGGATGAAAAAGGACGATGGCCCGGGGCATTCGTCAATCAGTGGTTTTTTCCGGATGCCAGGATGGATTTCGAAACGCTGGAACTGGCGCCCGATGAGAGAAAGGCTGTGCATTTCACCATCCGGATTCCGCGGGGCGCGGGCGGTGAATCCTTTTTTACTCAATGGGGCATCGATCAAATCTGGTCGATTGCGTTTACAATCAAGGATGATCTGGCCGGGACCTACAGCTACATGGATGGAAATACCTACTGTGAACTGAGTACATCCGGTTATGAAAGGCAGGATTTCGTGTTTCCTCTCAGCGTTCCGGTGCCGGATCTCCCGGAAGCTGATGAAAGCAAGGCTCCAAAACAGGTGATGCTTGCCGAAAATGCCAGCATCTATATCAGCGGGCTCCGGCAGGAAAAAGGGACGTTTCAGCTGGATCTGATGCTGCGGAACGGAGGCGCGGAGAATATGCAGACCATTGGTCTGCTGCTGCATGAATATGATATGGATTTTCTCATCGGGGATGCTTCCATCAACGGGACGCCGGTTTCTGTGCGGGCAAGCAGCGTATATTCAAACCCGGCCCCGTCGCGGTGGGACAGGTTTTCGGAGATCAATCACATTCCGCCGCATGTATACGAACGGTGCACAGTGGAACTCAGGACGGCGGATGGCACGGATTTGCCGGAAAAAATCGAGCAGATCGCGCTGATTTTCACGTTGATGAAACCCGGTGCGGAAAAGTATTCCAACGTCAACAGCTGCAGAATCCAGCTGAATGAAAGCGCGCGGCCCGGCGTATGGTCCGCGGATGAAATGGAAATTGCTCCTTCAATCACCATTCCGGAGCTTGATTTGATCCTGCCGGAAGATCCGGCGCGGTATGCGGTCACGCTTTCAGCGGAACTGCCGAAGCCGCTCATGGACCTGTATCGGGCCGGCAGCGTCACGCGTGCGGTGGCATTTATCGTCAGACCGGAAGCAACCATGCAGGATTCCGATTCGTATTATACCGTGTACGCGAACCCGGTTGCCGACTGCGAGTTCAGGGATCACAAAATCTATGCCGATTTTCCGGGGCTGCTGCTGATGCCGCAGGGTGCCAAAGAACCGGTTTATACGGAATATGGTACGGAAGACGGCATGCCTTCCGTCCGGATCAACCATCTGTTGATCGGCGGGAATCTGTTGGGCGGGCAATGGGTGGATCATATCCTGAACGAAACATGGTACCGGATGGATTTATCAGCCCGTACTGTATCATTCAAAACGTGCAGCAGGTCCTGCGATTGGTCGGCGGAGCCGAAGGAACAGAGAATCCTCATGGAACGGATGACGTTTGGGCTGCGGCCACTGTCCGGTGGCGTGAATCAGGTCATCTACGTGCAGTACCATGATCAGGAACAGTTTGCATATCAGGGGAAACCGCCCGCTTTCAACTTTGTCCCCGCGTCGGATCTGTCCCCGATGGTCCTCTTCGCCTTCCGGTATACGGATCAGACGGGCTCCGGGATGCTCGCTTTTCTCGTTCCCTATGACGAAGCCTGCAGCCCGTGACAGACGGCAGGGAAAGCCGCCGGATGCGCTGCTGACATCCCATGCTCTGCAAGCGATCCATGGCATTTTTACATGAGAGGAGTATCTCCATGAAGCGGATGGTATTGTCACTGGTTCTTATGTCGCTCCTGCTGGCAGCGCTGCCGGCCGCCGGGGAAACGGCTGTCCGCCCGGCCATGACCGTGATGATCTATATGTGCGGGAGCGATCTGGAATCCCGCTTTTCGTCGGCGACGAATGACATCCAGGAAATGCTGCTGTCCGGCATCGATCCGGACCGCTGCAACGTGGTGATCATGGCGGGGGGATGCGCGTCCTGGGCGGAGAATTCGACGATCCGCGCCAAAGGTGCGGGGATTTACCGGATCACCCGGAAGGTGCACGGGGATGATCTGCAGCTCAGGAGCGTTCAGACCATCGAGGGGATGAACATGGGGGACCCCGGCACGCTTTCGTCCTTTCTGACCTTCTGCCATGACCAATATCCGTCGGACCGGTACGCGCTGGTGTTCTGGGATCACGGCGGGGGCCCGATGGAGGGCGTATGCTATGATGAAACGCAGGGAAAGGACGCCCTGTCGCTGACGGAAATACAGCGTGCGTTCCGGGACAGCGCCTTTCCGGAGCATGGTTTATCGTGGATCGGTTTTGACGCTTGCCTGATGGCGAGCCTGGAAACGGGGCTGATCTGCGCGCCGTACGCGGATTACATGATCGCCAGCCAGGAAACGGAGCCGGACTACGGGTGGGACTACCGGTTTCTGAAAATGATCAGCGACGGCATGCCGGAAGAGGAACTGGTCCGGTCGATTGTGGACGGCTATGCGACGCAGCGGGAAAACCGGCTGCTGATCACGCTGTCCTGCGTGGATCTGCGGCAGATCGGGGGCATCCGGGAAGCGGCGGACAGGATGTTTGAGGGAATGGCGGGCCAGCTGACTGCGGAAACGTTTACGGCTTTTTCGAACGAAAGAAGGGACGCCAAATCCTTCGGCCGGGCGACGGCGCTGACGGACTTTGACCTGGCGGACCTTTACGACCTGGCCGAGCAGTATGAGGAGCTCGTGCCCGGGGAAGCGGAAGCGGTGCAGACGGCGATCCGTTCGGCCGTGTATCACCGGGGCAACCAGGCGGACGCGCACGGCCTGTCCATCTATTCCCCGTACTATAACAAGGACAGGTTTGCCGGCAAATGGCAGTCGGAATATGATACCCTGAAGATTTCCGCTTCATATTCAAACTATATGGAACGGTACGCGGACATCTGGCTGGGCAAACCGCTGGGGGACTGGAGCAGCCTGACGTACCAGGCGCTGCCGGTCCGGGAGGACGCTCAGGAACTGGAGTTCATTCTGACGGACGACCAGCTGGCGCATTTCGCGTCCGCGAAGTTGATCATTCTGCGGGAAACGGATCA
>CAMJXZ010000104.1 GCA_946409855.1 uncultured Clostridia bacterium
CCCGGCAGCAAAAGGCTCAAAGCCAATTGTTCCGAGCTCACCCGGCATCTTATCCGACAGGCGGCCTGCAAAGCTGTCGCTTTACGATCCCCTACGCTACGGCGTACTGTCCTCCGATGACCGATATGCATATGTCCCCCTGATTATACCAGATCAGCCTGTGCTTTTCAACCCTTTTTTTCGCGGCACGGGCGTTGTTCCGTATGGCGTCCGCCGGTCTCCGTTTCCGCCGGAACCGGGGCGCGGGCAGGCTGTCCGCCGGGGCGTGTATATCCTTTATATGGGTTGACCGTCCCGGCAATCAAAAAACGCCCGCGGGGTTGATCGCCCCCCGGGCGTCCTTTTCCGTGATTCCCTTCCGGCCCCGGCTTTTCCGTCCGGCGTTTGGGGCGGCGTTTCCTTATCCTTCGGCGCGGCAGCGGCCGTGCCCGCAGTCTTCATGATGGTGCCCGCAGTCTTCATCGCTGTGTCCGCAGCCGCCGTCCCCGTGATGGTCGTGATGGTCGCAGCGGGCATCCGGATCATACTGCAGGCGGCCCTCCGCGAGCGCCCTGGCCGCGGCGTCCGCCGGCCCACGGACACCGGCATAGAGCCTGATCCCGGCATCGGCGAGCGCTGTCTGCGCGCCTATACCGATCCCGCCGCAGATCAGCGCGTCCGCTTTCAGCGCCCGCAGGAACCCGGCGAGCGCGCAATGCCCGCTGCCGTCGGTGTCAATGATCTGTTCCCCGATGATTTTCCCGTCCTCGGCATCGTACAGCTTGAACTGCCCGGTATGACCGAAATGCTGAAACACTTCCCCGTTTTCATAAGTGACCGCGATTCTCATTGCTGCGCTTCCCTTCTCCATGATGGTCTGATTGATTTCAACCGGCCCGTATTCACAGCATCCGCCGGTAATGAGCAGCTGCTTGCCGCGAACGAGCGCGTCCGCGATCTTTTTCCTCGCGCTGTCGTAGATCGCGGTCACTGTGGTCCGGGCAATGTTCATCCGGGCGGCGCAGGCTTCCTGGGTGAGTCCTTCGTCATCCAGAAGCCGGAACGCCTCAAACTCGTCCACCGTCATGCGGACCCTTTCGGCGGGCGCAGTGTCATCCGGCGAAAAACTGCGGTAGACAGGCATCCGCTCGATTCTGCGGCATCGGACCGGCCTTGGCATAGAAAACCCCTTTCTGACATATGTCGATTATATCATACGCGCGTTGATGACATATGTCAATATATTTTCTCCGGTTTTTCCGGACGATAGAAAAACCTGTGTTTCCGGCCCAAAAAGTTCGCTTTTCCCGGATTGCGGGAAATCCTGGAAAAGAGTAGAATAGTGGACGTCCGGCCCGGCGGCGCCGGACGCCGCGGGGGATGTCCCGCGGGAGCGTGCGGGGAGCGCCTTTCCCGGGCGGAACGGCAGGGAGCGGAATCCGCCGGAGAAAGTCCCCGTAATACGCGCCGAGGCGCGTGAACCGGATCACGATCGCAGGAGAGAAAAGTGGCACGGATCAAGGATATGACATCGGGGAATCCCGTGAAGCTGATACTGGTTTTTGCGCTGCCGGTCCTGGCCGGGAATATGCTTCAGCAATTGTACAGCCTCGTTGATTCCCTGATCATCGGGCGGCTGCTGGGGGTTACGGCGCTGACGGCGGTTTCGGCGTCCGGGTGGCTGGACTGGGCGGTGCTGTCGGTCCCCATGGGACTGGCGCAGGGATATTCCATTCTCGCGGCCCAGTGCTACGGCGGAAAGCAGTACGGGGAACTGAAAAGAGCCGTGGCGCAAAGCTATCTGATCTCCGCGGCAGTGACCGTCGCGCTGGAGGCGCTCAGCCAGACGCTGCTGCGCCCTGTGCTGACATGGATGAACTCGCCGCGGGAGACCATTGGCCTGACGGAGAACTATCTGCGGATCATTTACGCGGGGCTGCCGGTGGTGATGTGCCTGAATGTGTTCAGCGGCTTCCTGCACGCCCTGGGCAACAGCAGGACCCCGCTGCTGGCGCTGGCCTGTTCCACTTTGGTCAACATCGCCCTGGACTGGTGGTTTGTCGGCTCCCTGGGGCTGGGCACCGACGGCGGCGCGTACGCGACCGTGATCGCGCAGGGGGTTTCCGCCGCGATCTGCCTGGCCGCGGTACTGAAAATCCGGGAGCTTCGCCCGCTGCGGACGGATTACCGCCCGGACCGGCGCGTGATCCGCAGGCTGGTTGGGCTCGGCTTCCCCATCGCGTTTCAGAACCTGATCATCTCGCTGGGCGGGCTCGTGCTGCAGGGCGTGGTCAACGCGTTCGGGTTCATCTTTATGGCCGGCTACAACGCGGCCTCCAGGCTGCAGGGACTGATTGAAATCGCGGGTTCTTCGCTGGGAAACGCGGCCGGCACCTTTACCGGACAGAACTACGGCGCCGGGCGCATGGACCGCATCCGGCTGGGGCTGCGGCGATCCGCTCAGATCGCTTTTCTGCTGGCGCTGGCCGTCGGGGGGCTGATGGCGGCGTTGGGCAGGCCCGTTCTCTCCCTGTTTATCAGGGACGAGGCGGAGCTGGCGGACCGGGTGCTGGCCATTGGATACGACTTCCTGCGGGTGATGGCGGCCGGGCTGCCCATGCTGTATCTGCTTTTTGTCTACCGGACCACCCTGCAGGGCCTGGGTGATACGGTGATGCCAATGATTTCCGGCTTTCTGGAGCTGGTGCTCCGCGTCGGGGCGGCGCTGCTGCTGCCCGCGCTGATGGGGTACTGGGGCGTTTATCTGGCGGAGACCGCGGCATGGGCCGGCGCGGGCGCCTTCCTGATCGCGGCCTGCTATCACAGGCTGCGCAGGCTGACAGCCGCCCGGGAAGCGCGGACGCCGCGGGAGAACCCTGGCGCGTGACACGCGCCGTCTGCGGGGGACATTTCGCTCCGGCAACCGGAAGCGGTTCTTCCGGGCGCGGATGTATTTGGCGGACGGCAAATCTGTGCTTTCAAGGCACAGTAAAGGAGACAGGAAATGGAAAAGAACAAAATCCTCGCGCGCAGGATCGGCATGTCCCTGTGCGGCGTGATCATCTGCGCGGTTGCCGTCGGTTTTTTCAAAATGGCGGCCTTCGGCGTGGACCCGTTTCAGAGCCTGATGAGCGGGCTGGACCAGCTGATTCCGATCCCCTTCGGAACGCTGTATGTGATTGTCAACGGCGTGCTGCTGGTTTTCAGCCTGGTCTTCAACCGGCACAGCATCGGCATCGCCACGTTTATCAACCTGTTTCTGCTGGGCTATATCACCCAGTTCTCGCTGGAAACGCTTCAGGGGTGGTTCCCGGCGCCGGGCATCTGGCTAAGGATATTGTTCCTTGTGATCGGGATTGGCGTGATCTGCGTCGGCAGCGCGCTGTACATGACCGCCGATCTGGGCGTTTCCACCTATGACGCCGTGGCGATCACCATGTCCGGCAAATGGAAATGGGGCAGGTTCCGGTATATCCGGATCGCGACGGATCTTGTATGCGTCGCGCTGGGCATCGCGGCTTTCCTGGCCGGGGGCGGCTCCTGGAGCCGGGTGCCGGAATTCGTGGGCGCGGGAACCATCATCACGGCGTTCTTTATGGGCCCGCTGATCGAGTTTTTCAACGCGCGGATCGCCCGGCCTTTGCTCACGGGAAAAAGGCGGGAGGAATGACAGATGGACGTCAAAACGCATTATGATCTGCTGATTGAGGAAAACAATGATCCCTTCCGTGACCCGCCGGCCTTACGGAGATACATGGATTCATGGGACGGGCAGGTATTTCTGGACCTGCTTTCGCTGGACCCGTCCAAGACGGCGCTCGAGATCGGCGTCGGGACGGGAAGGCTCGCGGCAAAAGCGGCCGGGCGCTGCCTGCATCTGACGGGAATAGACATATCGCCGAAGACCATTGCGCGGGCCGGGGAAAACCTCCGGCATTACCCGAACATATCGCTGATCTGCGGCGACTTCATGGTTCATCCGTTTCGGGAGACGTTCGATGTTATCTATTCCTCGCTGACCATAATGCACTTTCAGGATAAGGCCCTTTTGATCGGCAAAATCGGCTCGCTGCTGAAGGACGGCGGTCTTGTCTGTCTGTCCATCGACAAAAACCGGAGTGAATGGATCGATACGGGCGGCAGAAGGATCCGGATCTATCCGGATACCCCGGAGCGCGTCACGGCGCTTGCGGAACAGGCCGGGCTGAAAACAAAAAAGGTTGCCGGGACCGAAAACGCCCACATCGTTGTGCTCACGAAATCATGTACGCGGGGAGCACAGGGACCGGTTCCGGTTTGAGGGAGATCTTTCTTTTTAAACGTGCCGGGGCGCAAAGCGGGATTTGCGGAGGAACAGGATGAAGCTGAGGAATGAATCATACGAGGTTACCGTCACCATAGATCCGACGTATACCTTTGGCTCTGCTGATAATGTCCGGTATTATGAGCATGTTCTGGTTGCCGATCCGCTGGAGAAGGGCGATTATTATACCACATTCTGTATCAGGATTCTTTCCGGCGAGCGGGAATACACGATGGCCCTGATAGGCGGAAATACCGATGATGATTCGGAGTGCGCCGTTCTGGAAGGGGACGTCCTGACGATTCTGTCCGGTGATATCATTACCGGGATAGATCTGGCGAAACGCAGGATTGTCCGCTCAAAAAAGCTTCCGCACAGTTTGTTTAACTATGCCCTGTTCAGGATTCCGGGCGGACTGGCCGTATACGGCGAGCTTGAGATCACCGGGCTGGACCGGGAGTATAACGTGATCTGGCAACGGGGAGCAAGGGACATCATCACCAGCTTCCAAATCCTTGAAGACAGGATCGAATACAGCGATATATCAGGTTTCGATTATGTGATTTACTTTGATAAAGCATTGCTTTCAGACCGTCCAAATACGGCCCTGCACCGCATGACGGAAGAAGAGTTCCGTTCTTTCAGAGAATTCCGTGTCTCGTATTACGCGGCGGAACTTATGAAGGAACGGAATGTGGGGGCGGAACAGGCGCGCAGGGAAGCTCAGGATCAGTTCGGCGAAGTTTTCCCCAATGGATTTGAAACAAAAGACAGTTTCTTCATGAACATCCGGAGCGTGAACGGGAACAAAGTCGGATGGATCTGCTATCAGTATCAGGACGGGGACGGCGGTCAAAAGCAGGTGTTTCTCGACAATCTGCTGATCCTTGCGTCGGAAAGAAGGAAGGGCTTCGCGTCTCAGACGATCGAAATGATGAATGCCGGGGCGAAGGAGGCCAGCTGTTCATCCAGCGTACTCTTCGTATGGGATCATAATCTCATCGGGAAGTGTCTGTTTGAAAAACGCGGGTATAAGCCCCGGAACCGTCAGGAAGGCGGAATCTGCATGGTCAAGGAACTGTGAGCCTGAGTACCGGTCATGACCGCTTCCGGTCTGCCACCCCGCGTCATCCCGTCATCCCCCCGGCCGGTACCGGCGGGGCTTTTTCTATTTCTTCGTTCGCGCGGCGTCCCGCCTGTCATTTGGCGAGGTCGTTCAGGTCCAGCACGACTTCCGACAGCATGTTCGCGCCGTACGCCGGGAAGGCGGAGGGGGCCGGGAGCCGCATCACATGGGTGAAACCGCTTTCCGACGCGTTCCGGACCGCCCGGTCCATGTGGTAATCGCTGCTGATCATCACAACCGGTTCATCCGTGGAGACGATGCCGGCGATGTTCCGGAAGTTCTCTTTCGTCGTCTGCGCCCGGTCTTCCAGGATCAGCAGGTCTTCCCTGACGCCGCGGTTTATCAGAATGTCGCGCATGACGGCGGCCTCCGTCCGGCCGGACCCGTCCGCGTTCCCGCCGGTCAGGATCAGGCGCGCCTGCGGGTATTGGCTCAGGTAATCCCGGGCCGTATCCAGCCTGGCCAGCAGGTCCGGCGCGGGTTCCCCGTTTTCCAGCGCCAGCCCGAGCACGATGGCGTAATCCGCCGGGCCCGCGGTATGGATCATGCCGCCGGCGATCACCTTCCCGCAGAAGAAGAGGATGACCGCGCTCATCAGCACGACGGCGGCGCGCGCCAGCCAGCCCAAAGCCCGGAGGAACGCGGGCTTCCATCTGGTCAGCAGATTGAACCGGAGATCCAGCGCGGACAGAAGCAGGATCCCGCAGAGGATGAGCTCATACGCGAAAACCTTCTGATAGTCCGCCTTCAGCACGACGGCCCGGATCCTGTCCGGCATCACAAAGGCGGCGTCGGCCGTCAGCAGCACGGCCAGCGCCAGCAGGATACCGCCGGCGATCCTTCTAGCCCGTGAAGCGCGGTTCGCTTTTGCCATTCTTTATAATCTCCTTATCAATCAGATCATCCCGCCCGGGGATAAAAACGTTAAGCCGCTTTTGTCCGATCCCGGAGGACAGGGGGCCGGGCGCAGCCGGTGTACCGTCAGACAGGGATTTACCGCCAAACCGGAATGCATCAGACGCCGATCTCCCTGTAAATCTTTTCGATCAGGGGGGATTTGTGGCGGATATATTTCTCCATATCATCCGGCCAGAGCGCCGCGCCTTCTTCCTTGATCCGGCTGTACGCGCGCGCCGCTTCCGGATGGGAGCGCAGATAGTCCCGGAAAGCGATGTGCCTTTTTAATTCCTTGGAATCCCGCGGACAGACGTACAGGTGGTGCTTCTGCAGATGCTCCTTGCCGTCGTACTTGAATGCCTCCCGCCCGGCGATGCCGAGATCCCCTTCGTGGCGATAGCCGATTTTTTCCAGCGCGGCCCTCGCCGCGCCAAACGCGGCGTCATCCCGGATGACGACATCGATATCGATGATCGGTTTCGCGGAAAGCCCCCGCACGGACGTGCTGCCGACGTGCTCGATGCTGAGGGCCAGCGAACCGAGGGCTTCCTGTATTTCGTTTTTTATACGCGCAAAAGCCTGTTCCCATCGCGCGTCGTAAGGCAGAACGACCACGCTTTTCGCACCCATTTTCATTCGTTCCTTCCGATCCCGGCCGGGGTTTGTTATTCGATATTGCTGAGCCCTTCGTATAAGTCGTTGAACGATTTCGCCTGGCCGCACCGGCCGTAGGAGAACGTTTTATTCTCGCCGAATTCAAGCAGGAAGCACTTGGCCAGCTCTTCCACCGTCTGCTCAAGGGCGGTGAAAAACTGCTGACAGGCAAAGCGGCTTGCCGCCGATCCTTCTTCAAAGCAATTCGCGATCAATGATTCCGTCACCTGATCCAGGGGATACATCTTAATGTGCATCAGCTCATGAAGGATGACTTCTTCCATGTTCTCCTGCTTTGGACAGACCGCGTTCAGAAGCAGAACCGCTTTTCTGTCGTCGCAGTCGATTTTGAAATCCCCCGTTTTGGGCCAGGCGGGATCCTCCACCCACTCCAGCTTTACGTCCCAGGCGGGGGTGATCCGCAGTTTTTTCACGTACTTTTCAAACAGGGCGGTTACAGCCTGCCGATCCATTTTCCACCTCCGCAATACCCGTTTTACCGATCGGATCCGTTTGGCGGGATGCTGATTACTGCAGATCCGCCTGAAGCTTTTCCAGGTAATACCGGTCATCCTTCCTGTTTTCCATAAATCTTCACCCCGTCCCGCAGGATTTCATTCAGCAGGGATGGGTTGTTCACCAGCTGCGCCGGTGTCAGCACATCCACCTGCTTGCGGAGGGCTTCCCGCAGCGCCTCCACCATACCGTAGAACTGCAGGCCTTCCGCTTCCCCGGAGACCAGCAGATCCACATCGCTGGTTTCCGTGGCCCTGCCCTTGGCATAAGAGCCGAAAAGGTAGGCGTAGGTGACCGGCCAGGCTGCCAGCTGCTCCCCGCACAGACGGGTGATTTCCTCAACGCTCAGCAGCCCGTGCGTCTCATCCAGCCGGTTTTGCTCCTCCAGCTGCTGAACCATATAGCGGTATTTGAGGGTGTCGGCCTTGCCCGGATCGGTTTCATAGCTCTTGTAGCTTCTCAGCGAAACCCCGAGCATGGCCGCGGCCTGTGCCTGCGTCAGCTTGTGCCGGGTTCTGATTTCTTTCAATGTCACGGCGGTCACCTCCTTTCCCAGCATACCAAATTTGCACCGGAAAGTCAATTGTCAGATGCAAAATTTGCACCGCATACTTTATCTGTGGTGCAAATATTGCACCGGCATTGAATTTTCCGGTGCATTTTCAGGCTGAGGCAGACGCTCCGGCCGGCGGGCGGATCAGTTCATTTCCCGGCGCTTCCTGTCCGTCATCAGGCGCAGGGACCGTCGCGTCCGGACATCGGACAAGCGGTCATGGCGCCACGGTCAGGAAGTAAACAATATCGCCGGCCAGCACCGTCGCCTGCCCCGGGGACAGGGCGGCCATTTCGTCGCTCACCACCAGGGGGTCGGAGCTGAAGCCCCCGCCGGGCAGCGTTTCCCCGACGCGGAGGGTGACCGTCCGGCTGTGGGCGGCGAGCCATTCGCTCCACGAAACGGGGAAGCCGGATCCCTGATGATCCCGGATGTAGCGGTACATGGCCCGGACCAGCACGCAGCGCTCCTTCTGGGCGTGGCTCTTTTCCGGGGCGGAGCGGTCCAGCAGATTCCCGCTGCCGGTTTCCGCCTGGTGCCGGAGGATCTCCTCCGCGGAGGCGTCCGGCCGGCGCATCATCTCCAGGATGGTCATGAACGCCCCGGTCCGCCCCGAGCCGGCCTGGCAGTGGAAGTGGAGCCAGGCGCTTCCGGGCAGGTCCTTGGCGATATCCAGAAACGCGTCGATCACGTCGGCGGGCGGCCAGCAGTGGTCGGGGCACGCCAGACGGAGATAGTGAAAGCCCGCTTCCTCCGTAAGCGCGCGCTCGGTCTCCCAGGTTTCCGCTTTCAGGTCCGTGCCGGCTCTGGGCCGGTCGTTCTCCGCGGTCCAGACCGTGACGGACGTGCCGGCGATGCCGGCCAGCGCCGCCTCTTCGGCCTCCACTTCCTCGGCGGTCAGGCCCAGGTTGGCCGCGTTGTCCGGGCCGCACCAGGAAACGGCGATCCCGTTGATGAAGCCGTGGCTCTCCAGCCGGCAGTCGACGATCCAGATGTCTTCCGCCCGCTCCTGGAGGGCGGCCGCCAACTCGCCGAACTGGCGGACGGAAAACTGCGCGCTGCCGGACATGCCCTCTTCCGGCAGGAAGCGGACGTTGGCCAGGGGCCTGCGCCAGGCATTCGGGTCGTCCCGGTCGACGCGGATGAAAACGTCGTCCCCGGCGGCATAAGCATGGGCGGAAAGCAGGAGCAGCGCCAGCAGAAGCGCGGATAATTTTCGGATGGTACGCATGAAATCATCTCCTTTTCGGGTATCATTATAATCCGAAACGGGGCTTTTCCGCAATGGGCTGTCAGATGATATTATCTGCCGGATGAGGATGGTTTTTCATTCGCGGGACGCGCGGGCCTTTTCTCCGGGGGGCGGGCGCTGACAGGCAGTCGGATGCCCGGCGGAGCGGGACGCGCGAAGCCCTTTTCCCGGGGCCAACCTTCGGTGTCATTCTGAGCGATGAAAAAGGCCGGCCCCATCGGGCCGGCCGCGTCGCGAAGAATCCGTTCTGCGGCGGGATCACGGTGCGGGAAAGGTGCGGCAGTGTTCTTTGGAACAGCAGAACGGATCCTTCA
>CAMJXZ010000105.1 GCA_946409855.1 uncultured Clostridia bacterium
GACATCAACAACTCCGTCCCGCAGTACATCTACGACGAGGACATCAAGGGCCGCTTCAACTACAGCCTGACCGACACCTTCATGGGCTTCCACTGCGGCAACACGCCGGAATGCAAGCTCTGCGCCGACCGCGCTGTCAAGTATCAGTTGATCCAGCACCGCCTGCTGGAGCCCGCCGGCAGTGATCCCGACTTCACCCGCGGCACCCTGGAAGGCGACCTGGCCGCCAGCGACATCACCTTCTACCGCCTGCAGTGCGACAGCGACGGCAACCTGCGCTCCTACATCGCCGAGGGCGAAATCCTCGACGTCAAGACCCGTTCCTTCGGCGGCATCGGCGTGTTCGCCATCCCGGAAATGGGCCGCTTCTACCGCCATGTGCTGATCGAAAAACGGTATCCGCATCACGGCGCCGTCGCCTTCAGCCACGTGGGCAAGTACCTCTTCGAGGTCTTCCGTTTCCTGGGCGTCAAGGACATCGCGTACAACCAGCCCAAGAGCCTGCCCTATCCGACGGAGAACCCCTTCGCCTGATCAAACGTTTAACGGCAAGGCCGCCGCGGAGCGATCCGCGGCGGCCTTTTGCGCCTGAAGAAACCTCCTGTGCCGTCAGCGCTTCCGTCCTTGACAGAGACAGAAGAGCAGGGGTACAATAATCGGGAAGCAATGCTGAAGCGCAGCTGTACAGACCATATATGCCCGCCCGGCATGCCGCTGCACGGATGCCGGCGGCCGTGAAAGGAACATCGCTTATGGATACCAATATGATCGTTGAGCTCATCGGGTACCTGGGTTCCGCGCTGGTGGTCGTCTCCATGCTGATGACCTCCGTCGTCCGCCTCCGGATCATCAATCTGGTCGGCAGCGTCATCTTCACCTGCTACGCGCTGATCATCCGGTCCTACCCCACGGCGGCGATGAATCTGTTCCTGGTGGGCATCAACATCTTCCACCTGGTCCGGCTCCTGAAAAACAGGAAGCATTACGACCTGATCCGGACCGGCGTGCAGGACGGCTATTTTGCCTGGCTGCTGGACACCAGCCTGCCGGACATCCGGCAGTGGTTCCCCGGGTTTGCCCCGGAAGAATGCCGGGCGGACATCGCGTACCTGGTCTGCTGCGACAGGAACCCGGCGGGGCTGTTTCTGGCCCGCGCCGCCGGGGAAGGGGCCATCGAGGTGCTGCTGGACTATACGACGCCCGTATACCGGGACGCCTCCGCCGGAAGGTATCTCCACGAGCAGCTCAGGCAGCTCGGATACAGGACCGTGACCTTCAAAGGGAACGCGCCCAAACACGTCGAATACATGGAAAAGATCGGGTACCGGAAAAACAGCCGGGGCGAATATGTCCTGGAGTTCCCGGCGTAATCCTGCCGCAGGCCCGCGTCATGAGCCGGTAATCCAGCCGGTCAGCGGCCGGGCGAGGAACGCCTGTGCTTCCTCCGCAAAAGCGCCGTCCAGTCGGGACAGCCTGCCCGCCCCAGCGACCAGCGGGTCGATCCAGCGCTTTTTGGCGTCGACCCGACGCCAGCCTGGCCGCCCGTCCGGCGTGTCCGCCCGCTCTGTGCGGGACAGGGCGGTATACCCGGCCCACTCCTGACGGAGCGCCTCGTCCCGGCCAAGGGCGGCGATGACCCGCGGCTCCGTCGTCCATAAGTCCTCTTCCATGAGGACGTTCCGGACAAGCGCTTCCTTCACCAGCTCCGACAGGATCTGCATGGCGTACCGGTCCTCGTCGGATACGTAGACGGCGGCGCACCGGAGGGCCAGACGGGCAAACTGCCCCGCGGATTCCACATCCTTAAAGGCGAGCTCCGGCTGCCCGTCCTCCGCCTCCGCGACGGTCAGCGCCCGGTACAGGGAGGCGATTTCTCCGGGCGCGCAGAAGCGGAAATGAAAGAGGTTCCCCAGCGTGTACTCCAGCCGGTCCGCGCACAGCCGGGGCGTCTCGTTGTTGACCAGCGGGTACAGCCGGTCCTCCGCCCGGGAAGGCCCGATCCCCGCCCGCGCAAGGCAGTCCGTCAGCCGCCGGTCCTGCCGGATCAGCCGGACGGTGCCCGCCTCGGTCGATTCCTGGCGCAGATAATCCCCGCGGACAAAATCGATCACATGGGCAAAGACCGGCGCGGCGATGTCGTGCGTCAGCCCCGCCAGCGCGGCGCCCGGATCACGGGAAAAATGCCAGGCGATCAGCGCGGTCCCCACGCTGTGGTCCCACCGTGAATAGGGCAGCGCTTTTTGAAACAGCGGGAAGGAAGTGTACTGGCACCCGCAGTTCATTCCGATTTCCCGGAGCCGTTCCACGGAAGGGCAGCGCATCCCTTCCGCCAGAAAGGCGGGCATTTCTTCCTCATAGATCTTCCAGAGCGTATCCATATTCCTTTTCTCCCTTTTGTCTCAAAAAGCGCTTGCGCAATCCCGCGCAGTCTGTTATCATCAGTCGTGACAGATCATTCCGGCAAACAGTGCCGGACAGAAGAAGGAGGCGCTTTATGGCCCTGCATCCCTTTTTCCAGACACCGAAACTCGGCTTTGGCCTGATGCGGCTGCCCAAAGACGCAGACGGCGCCATCGACGTCGAACAGGTCAAGGACATGGTGGATCTCTTCCTCGCGTCCGGCTTTACGTATTTCGACACGGCCTACGTCTACGACGGCGGTCAGTCCGAAATCACGGCGGGCAAGGCCCTCGTCGCCCGCCACAGGCGGGACAGCTTCACCCTGGCCACCAAGGTCAACGCCCGCGTCAGCCCCTCGAAGGAAGAGGCCGAGCGGCAGCTGCTGACCAGCCTGGAGCGGACCGGAGCGGAGTATTTTGACTATTACCTCCTCCACGCGCTGGGCAGCGGCAACGCGCCTAAGTATGCGGAATACAAACTCTGGGATTACGTCCCCCGGATGAAGGAAAAAGGCCTGGTCCGGCACTGGGGCTTTTCCTTCCACGATTCCCCGGAAATGCTGGAAAAGCTGCTCAGTGAGCATCCGGACGCCGAGTTTGTCCAGCTGCAGATCAACTACGCGGACTGGGAAAGCGCCTCCGTCGCCTCCCGCAGGAACCTGGAAGTCGCCCGGGCCCACGGCAAGCCCGTCATCGTCATGGAGCCGGTCCGCGGCGGCGCACTGGCCGACCCGCCCCGGCGCGTCCGGGACATCCTGACCGCCGCCGAACCGCAGGCCAGCCCCGCTTCCTGGGCCATCCGCTTCGCCGCCTCCCAGGAAGGCGTCATGACGGTCCTGAGCGGGATGAGCAGCATGGCGCAGATGCGGGACAACGTTTCCTTCATGAAGGACTTCCGGCCTTTCAGCGCCGGGGAGGCCGCCGTCATGGAAAACGCCCGGCAGGCGCTGCTTTCCGTGAACAGCATCCCCTGCACCGGCTGCCGCTACTGCACCGACGGCTGCCCGATGCAGATCCGCATCCCGGATATATTCACCGCCCGCAACCGGGACATCATCTTCGGCCAGACGGAGGCCGCCCGCAGCATGTACAGCCGGATCACCAGGGACAGCGGCGCCGCCGACCAGTGCGTCGCCTGCGGCCAGTGCGAGGGCGCCTGCCCGCAGAAGCTGCCCATCATCGAGCTGCTCAGGCAGGCTGCGGAAGCGTTCGCCTGAGGCTGTCCGGTTCGGCCCAAATTCATATGAAGAAAAGGAGCTGCTGTGAATGGATGACAGCAGCTCCTTTAGCGTGGGAAAAGCAGGCGATCTGTCAGGAATCCGTCACCTGGATGTTCTCCCGGCCGAACACCTCGGACAGGGTATCCAGGCTCCTGTCCGCCGCGGCGCGGGCCTTTTTGAGCTCCCGGTTTTCGGCGGCGACCGCTTCAAACTTCGGGCTTTCCGCCCCGCAGGCGGCCAGCACCTGTTCGATCGCCTGGCGGTTCTTTTCCTGATTGACCATGTTCATCAGGAAGGCCTTGTCCTGGGCGAACTCAAGACGCCAGACGTGATCCTGCCGGCCGATAAAGCGGCCGTAGATGATGCCCGTCAGCATGGGCAGGGACACCCGGATCTGCTTGACCGCCTTGTTCCAGATTTCCCCGTCGCTGGCGCTGACCGGCGGCGGCGCCGGTCTGGAAGCCGGCTCCGCTTCCCCCGCGGGCTTTTCCGCCGGGGCTTTTATCGCCGCCGGCGCAGCCGCGCGGACGGCCGTCTGCCCGCTTTCGATCCGGGCCAGCTTGCCCTCCAGCTCGTGCATCCGCTCCAGCAGCGCCTGGACATTCTGCTCCTCCGGCTTTTCGCAGGCCTTCAGGATGCAGACCTCCAGGATCGCCCGGGGGCTGGACGCCCAGCGGGCGTCCGCTTCCGCGTGCTGGATGAGGTCCATCAAGCGCAGCAGCCGCTCCTGGGAAAACATCGCCGCCTGGGCCAGGAAGCGTTCCCGGTTTTCGGCCGAAACGCCGCGCAGCATATCCTCCCCGCCGATTTTGGCCATCATCACCAGCCGCATGTGCCGGTCCAGGTCCTTGAGGAAGACGGTGACATCGTTGCCCCGCTGGTAGAGCTGCTCCACCAGCAGCAGGGCCTGCGCCTCCTGGCCGGCGGCCAGCTGATCCGCAAAGTCGAACAGGAAGGAGCGATCCACCGCGCCCAGGATGGCGCGGACGCTGTCCTCGGTGACCTCCCCGCCCAGGCCCAGGCACATGTCCAGCAGGCTCAGCGCGTCCCGCATGCCGCCCTCGGCGGACTGGGCGATCAGCGCGTACGCCTCCTGTGTGACCTTCGCGTCCCCGGCGGCCAGGGTCATCCGCTCGATCAGTTCCTCTTCCGTGAACCGGCCGAAATCAAAGCGCTGGCAGCGGGAGAGGATGGTGGCCGGGATCTTCTGGGGGTCGGTGGTGGCGAGGATGAAGATCATGTACTCCGGCGGCTCCTCCAGGGTCTTGAGCAGGGCGTTGAAGGCGCTGTTGGAGAGCATGTGGACTTCGTCGATGATGTACACCTTTTTCGCGCCGAACTGGGGCGGATAGTCCACCTGGGCCAGCAGGTCCCGCATTTCCTCCACGCGGCTGTTGGACGCGGCGTCCACCTCCACGATGTCCAGGGACGCGCCGGACAGAATGCTGCGGCAGCTGGCGCACTCCCCGCAGGGGTCCCCGTCCCGCGGGTGTTCGCAGTTGACCGCCCGGGACAGGATCTTGGCGGCGCTGGTCTTGCCGGTGCCCCGGCTGCCGCAGAACAGATAGGCGTGCGCTACCCGCCCGCTCTGCACCTGGTTGCGCAGGGTGCGGACGATGGCCTTCTGCCCCACCATGTCCGAAAAGGTCTGGGGGCGGAACCGCCGGTAGAGCGCCTGATATTCTTCCATACCAAGATCCTCCTGGGAGACTGAAAATCATTTGTGGCGGGGATGAGAGGCATGCGGATCAAACAAGGCGGAGATTCAGGAAAGAGAAGATGCAAGGGATAGGGCATGGATTAAAGATGCCGCCATCTCCGGATGACTGAAAAGAGCACAGTAGGATGATTTCGGTGGGGACGGGGTGAAAAGTGTGAGGTTAACCTCATCCGTCACGCCTGCGGCGCGACACCACCGGGGCCTGCCGGCCCGTTCTTCGCTGAAATTGTGCCGCTGGCACAATTTCCGGGCGCTCAGAACCCCCATGGAGGAAAGTTTTGGATGGCTGGCTCGTCCTCGTGAAAACAGGCAGCGGGCCTGTTTTCCGGATACTGCGGAGCTCCAGCGGGGAAGGCTTTTGGGCGTCCGGCCCGCTGTACGGTCCATCATCTGTGACTCACCGTCTCCAGCGGGAAGGGCTTTCTCGCCCGGCCCTTCGGGCTGCCGCCGGGGCCTGCGTCGGAGGGCCGGATGAGGTTCCCCGCTTCCGGGCGCTGGTTTCGGCGGAGACGGGGCGGGCGCCGGGTCACTCCCTGGCCCGGACGATTTCCTTGAGGATTTCCACCGACAGGCGCATTTCGTCCGCGGACGCGTACTCGTGGGTGCCGTGGTAGTTGCCGCCGCCGGTGCCCAGGTTCGGGCAGGGGAGGCCCATGTAGCACAGCCTCGCGCCGTCCGTCCCGCCGCGGATGGGCACCATCTCCGGGGAAAGCCCCGCCTTGCGGATGGCTTCCTTCGCCCGCTCCACCGTCTGGGGGTTCTGATCGATGATCTCCTTCATGTTCCGGTACTGGTCGCGGATCGAAAGCTCCACCGTGCCCTCCCCGTACATCAGGTTCATCGCCTGGGCGGCCTTCTCCATGCGGCTCTTTTTCTCCTCGAATTTGGCCGCGTCATGGTCCCGGATGATGTAGCGGAGCTGCGCCTGCTCCTCTTCCCCGGAAAAGCCGTTCAGGTGGAAAAAGCCCTCGTAGCCTTCGGTGGCCTCCGGCACCTGATGGGCGGGCAGCAGGGCGTTGAACGCCATCCCCAGCTTCAGGGCGTTGACCATCCGCCCCTTCGCGGAGCCGGGATGGACGCTGTGCCCGTGCACGGTGACCACGGCGGCGGCGGCGTTGAAGTTTTCCGCCTCGATGGCGCACGGCCTGTCCCCGTCCACGGTGTAGGCGAAATCGGCTCCGAAGGCCTGAACGTCAAACAGGTCCGCGCCCCGACCGATCTCCTCGTCCGGCGTAAAGCCGATTTTGACCGTCCCGTGCGGGAACTCCGGATGGGTCAGCAGGAATTCCGCCAGCTGCATGATCTCCGCGACCCCGGCCTTGTCGTCCGCCCCCAGAAGGGTGGTGCCGTCCGTCACGATCAGCTCATGGCCGATCTGGCTCAGAAGCCGCGGGTTGTCGCTCAGGGGCATCACGATATTCTTTGCTTCATTCAGCACGATATCGCCGCCCTCGTAGCGGATGCGCCTGGGGTGAATGTCCGACGAAGGCACGCAGTTGACCACGTCCATATGGGCGATCAGGCCGATCACCGGCTGATGGTCCCGGTTGGCGGGGACTTCGGCGTACACATAGCAGTGCTCATCCACCCGGACGCTGGCCGCGCCCATCGCAAGAAGCTCCTGCTCCAGCTTCCGGCCCAGCGCGAACTGGTGTTCAGTCGAAGGGCAGGAAGGGCTGTTTTCGTCGCTGCAGGTATCCAGCGTCACATAGCCGAGAAAGCGTTCAATCAGATCCATCATTCATTCTCCTTCCGAACCACAGAAAGGGTTCTGATCCCGTAATACCGGAAAGCGTCAATCGCCCTTTGCATCACCCGTTCCCCGCAGACCAGCAGGGGCACCGCCGGCGGGCAGGAAACGCAGGGCGACGCCAGCACCCTGCCCAGGGCCTGTTCCGCCGGAACTTCCTCCGCGGGGGCCAGCATGGCCGCCCGGACGGACAGCGCCCTTTCCCCCGGCGCGACCGCCGGCGGGCCGGACGGCAGGGCGTCCCGGACCGGCAGGGACAGGATGGCCCGCCCGATCAAAGGCAGCTGGTCCTCCTGGCCGGGCGCCGTCATCAGAACGGCAAAGTCCGGGTCGGCAAACTCGCACTCGATCCCCAGCGCCCGCAGGCGGGCGGCCAGCGCGTCCCCCCGCCAGCCCGCGCGGGACGCGTGCAGCGTCAGCTTCATCGGCTCCGCACCGTACAGCGTCCAGCCGGCGCTCTTCAGCGCCTCCCGGACCGTCCGGAGCTGTTTGCAGAAGGCCCGCAGGCGGGCGGGATAATCCCCCGCCAGCTCCCCGTTCAGCTGGTCCAGGGACGAAAGGATCAGGTAGGACGGGCTGGTGGAGCCGAACAGGGCCATGCATTCCCGCAGGCCCCGGGCGGTGACGCCGGGCATGTCCCCGACGTGCAGGTACGCGGCGCCGGTCAGGGCCGGCAGGGTCTTGTGCGCCGAGTCGCAGCACATCTGCGCCCCCAGGGCCAGGGGATGAAGCGGCGGGTCCAGAAAGCGCAGGTACGCCCCGTGGGCGTTGTCCACCAGCAGGGGTACCCCGTATTCCGCGCAGACTTTGGCGGCGGCCCCGATGTCCGCCATGCCGCCCAGATAATCCGGGCTGGTCAGGAAGACGGCGAAGGGCTTTTCCGGCCTCCGGGACAGGGCCGCCCGGATTTCTTCCGGCCCCGGCAGCACGCTCAGCACATTTTCACCGGAACCGTACAGCCAGGCAATCTCAAAGTCCAGCAGGCACGCGGCGGAAAGCACCGTCCGGTGCGCGTTCCGGCCGGCCAGCAGCACCGGGGCCGCGCCCCGTTCCCTCCCCGCCCGAAGCGCCGCCGCCAGCATGGCGCGGATGCACAGGGAAGAACCCTCGCAGGAATAAAGGGTCAGCCGGCTGCCAAAGAGGCGCGCGGCGTTTTCCTCGCTTTGGGCGATGATCCCGTCCGCCTCGTAGAGGCTGTCGGCCCCGGCGATCTCCGTCAGGTCCAGCGCCTCCGGCCCCAGGCCCTTCAGCCCCTTGTGGCCCGGCATATGGGCGCGGATCATGCCGCTTCCGGCGTAAGCCCGCGCGAAATCGAGGATCGGCGTATCCATCAGCTGTGCTCTTCGGACAGGCGGACGGCTTCCAGCATGATCGCGCATTCCATGCGCTTCCGGAACAGCTCGCAGCCCATGGCGTACACCCCGTTGACCGACCCGGTGGAATGCCAGGCGTTGGCCGCGCAGCCGCCGGAACAGTACAGGCGGGCCCAGCAGGTACGGCATTCTTCCCGGGCGTAGACGTTGCAGGCGGCGAACTCAGCTTGGACCGGCAGGTTCGTCACCCCGTGGTCCAGGTCGCCCAGGCGGAAGCGCTGCTCCCCGACGAACTGATGGCAGGGGTACAGGTCCCCCCAGGGGGTGACGGCCATGTACTCCGTCCCCGACCCGCAGCCGGAGATCCGCTTGTAGATGCACGGGCCGCCCGTCAGGTCGATCATATAATGATAGAAGGTAAAGGGCCTGCCCTCCCGGCGGCGCCGGAGCATCAGCCGGGCCAGCTCCTCATACTGGGACAGCACGACGGGCAGATCCTCCCGGGTCAGCTCCGCCGGGTCCCCCGGGGCGCAGACCACCGGCTCCATGCTCAGTTCCGTAAAGCCCAGGTCCAGCATGACCTCGATATCCCTGAGGAAATCCGGGTTGGCGTGGGTGAAGGTGCCGCGCATGTAGTAATTCTTCCCGCCCCGGGCCGCCACCAGCTTCTGGAATTTGGGCACGATCCTGTCCCAGCTGCCCCGGCCCCGGTAATCCACCCGCAGCCGGTCGTGGATCTCCTTGCGGCCGTCCAGGCTCAGCACCACGTTGTGGCACTCCCGGTTGCAGAAGTCGATCACATCGTCGTCGATCAGCAGGCCGTTGGTGGTCAGGGTGAAGCGGAAATGCTTGCCGGTTCCCGGCTCGATGGACCGGGCGTAGGCCACCAGGTCCTTCACCATCCCGAAGTTCATCAGCGGCTCGCCGCCGAAAAAGTCCACCTCCAGGTTCCGCCGGGTGCCGGAATGGGCCACCAGAAAGTCCAGCGCCTGTTTGCCCGTCTCCAGGCTCATCACCGCCCGCTCCCCGTGATAGCGGCCCTGGCTGGCAAAGCAGTAGGCGCAGTTCAGGTTGCAGGTGTGGGCCACGTGCAGGCACAGGGCCT
>CAMJXZ010000106.1 GCA_946409855.1 uncultured Clostridia bacterium
GGCGACAACGCGCTGGCCGGCTTTTTCCTGAACACCCTGTACAGCAAGCAGGGCCTGAGCTACCTGATCTTCCACACCGGGGAAGACCCGGAATTCCGCCACACTTTCCTGGACCTGTGCATGGAGTTTTTTGAAAAGCGGGAGTATTATTCCGTCCTGCTGAACGCGATCGTCACCAGGATCTTTGTGCTGCTGCTCAGGAACCATATGGAGCACGCCGAGTATCCCGACGACCGGCTGGCCGACGCGCAGACCGCGATCCGGATCGCCCGGTATCTGCAGATGAATACCGCCAGCGCGACGCTCAGCGGCCTGGCGGCGGAATTCCATTATTCGCCGGAGTACGCGTCCCGCCTGATCCGCCAGACGACCGGGCAGACCTTTATCCGCCTTCTGACCAGCATCCGCATGGAAAACGCCGAGCAGCTGCTGCGGGATACGTCCCTGCCCGTCGCCGACATCGCCGCGGCCGTCGGCTACGAGAGCAGCGAATACTTCATCCGCGCTTTCCGCAAGCACACCGGCATGACGCCGGGCGCCTACCGGCTGAGCCGGCACGGGGACTGACGCGGTTTGAACGCCGCTCCCTGCGCTCGTCTTTGGACGTCTTCTGCGCCCTTTCCGCGTCAGCCGTCCCAGCCGCCCTGCGGAAAAATGTCGTTTCCGGCAGGAAAAAAACCATTGAAGTATCTGTCCAAATGTGGTATATTCATTTTGCCTGGATTGGCCAATCTGATAATTAAAGGGGAATCGCTTATGTCGGAACAGAAGGATTTAAAAGGTACCCCCGGCCCGATGAAGGTGGCTTTCATCGGTTCGGAATGTTATCCGTTTATCAAGACGGGCGGTCTGGGGGACGTGATGTACGCCCTGCCCAAGGCGCTGATCCGTCAGGGCGTGGAGGTCCGGGTGATCCTGCCCTGCTACCGCTGCATCCCGGACCGTTTTAAGGAAAAGATGACCTTCCGCGGCTCCTTCATGATGGATCTGACCCTGGAAGGGCGGACGTTCTACGTGGGCATCATGGAATCGGTCGTGGACGGCGTGACGTACGATTTCATCGACAACCGGGAATTTTTCGACTGGGGGAACCCCTATACCGGCCTTTGGGAGGATATCCCCAAGTACTGCTATTTCTCCAAGGCATCGCTGGCCATCCTCAACTATCTGAACTGGGTGCCGGACGTGATCTCCTGCCACGACTGGCAGGCCGCGCTGGTGCCGGTGTACCTCCGCACCCGCTTCGACCTGACGCCCGTGGGCGCCGCCCGCAGCGTCCTGACCATCCACAACCTGCGCTTCCAGGGCATCTGCAGCATCGCCCACCTCAAGTACTGGACGGGCCTGCCGGACTTTCTGTTTGACTATCCGGTCTTCAAGATCAACGATTCGGAAGCCAACATGTTCAAGGGCGGCCTGGCCTACGCCGACCGGATCACCACGGTCAGCGCCACCTACGCCGAGGAAATCCAGACCGATTTCTACGGCGAGGGCCTGAACGGCCATCTGTGGTATCACCGGGAGAAGCTCAAGGGCATCGTCAACGGCATCGATGTGGACATCTGGAACAGCCGGACGGACAAGCTCCTGCCCGCCCCCTACGGCGAGGAAGACGTGCTGGCGCAGAAGCCGGCCAACAAGCGCGCCCTGCAGGAGCGTCTGGGCCTTGCCGTGGATGAAAGCAAATTCGTGGTCGGCCTGATTTCCCGTCTGACGGACCAGAAGGGCCTGGACCTGATCAACACCATTTTCACCCAGATGATGGACGACGACACCCAGGTGGTCATCCTGGGCACGGGCGACCAGCGCTACGAGGACGCCTTCCGCTATTACGAGAGCGTCTATCCGGGCCAGGTCTGCGCCTACATCAAGTACGACGAATCCCTGGCGCACCAGATTTACGCCGGGTCGGACGCCCTGCTGGTGCCCAGCCTCTTTGAGCCCTGCGGCCTGACCCAGCTGATCGCCATGCGCTACGGCACGGTGCCCATCGTCCGCGAAACTGGCGGCCTTAAGGACACCGTGGAGCCCTTCAACGAGTACACCGGGGAAGGCAACGGCTTCACCTTCGACCAGTACCGGGCAGAGCTCCTGCTGGACGCCGTCCGCCGCGGCCGGGAAGTCTATCTGAACGACCGCGCCAGCTGGGACGCGATCGTCCTGCGGGACATGGAAAAGGACGTTTCCTGGGAACGCTCCGCCAGCCTGTACCTGGAGCTGTTTGAGGAACTGAAGGGCTGACCGGCCCATTTTACAGGATCCATAACGCCAACAAGCCGCGGGCTCTGAGCCCGCGGCTTGTTGGCGCTTGCCGCTCTGTCAAGCGAATCCGCTGTGTCCCTCCCCTTTTCTTTTCCCCCGAAATGTGGTATCCTTATCCCGAAATAAAGCGGGGTGAGGCGGTTTCGTGGAGACGTTTTCGGAAAGGCTGCTGGCGTGGTACGACCGCAGCAGGCGGGTGTTTTCATTCCGGGGGACAAAGGACCCGTACCGGGTGTGGCTGAGCGAAATCATGCTGCAGCAGACGCGGACGGTGACGGCGGAAGGGTATTACGACCGGTTCCTTGCGCGGTTCCCGGACGTACGGGCGCTGGCCGCGGCGCCGGAGGAAGAGGTGCTCAAGCTCTGGGAAGGGCTGGGGTATTATTCCCGGGCGCGGAACCTGCTGAAGGCCGCCCGGGAGGTCGCGGAAAAGCACGGCGGCCGCTTCCCCGCGGACGTCGGGCTGCTGCGCGCGCTGCCCGGGGTCGGGCCGTACACGGCGGCGGCGGTGGCCTCCATCGCGTTTGGCCTGCCGGAGCCGGCCATCGACGGGAACCTGACCCGGGTGCTGGCGCGGACCCAGGGCGTCCGGGAGGACGCGTCCCTGCCCTCTGTACGGAGGGCGCTGGAGGATACGGCCCGTCGGCTGATCGACCGAGAGCGGCCGGGGGATTTTAACCAGGCGATGATGGACCTGGGGGCGCGGATCTGCGTGCCGGGCACGCCGGACTGCGAAAGCTGCCCGATGCGGGAACTGTGCGACGCGTACGCCGCGGGGGACGCTGAGGCATTGCCCGTGCTGCCCGTCAAGACCCCGCCCGGAGAAGTCCGGCTGAACGTGCTGGTGATTTTGTGGGGGGATCAGGTGTACCTGGTCCCCCGGAAGGAAGCGCTGCTGAAGGGGCTTTACGTCTACTGCCTCACGGAGGACGCGCCCTCCGCGGCGCTGCGCCAGCTGCGCATCCGGGCGGAGGCCGTCCCCGCGGGGACGGCCAGGCACGTCTTTACCCACCGGATCTGGCAGATGAAGCTGTACCTCTGCCGGACGGAGGAGGTGCCGGAGGCGCTGCGGCCCTGTTTTTATACCCTGTCCCGGATGGAGGCGCTGCCCATCCCCACCGCCATGAAAGCGGCCCGGGCGCTGGCGCGTGACGCTTTGAGCAAAGGAGCCTGCCGATGAAACCAAGCAAGACCAAACGGCCCAACCAGCCGAAAAAGACCGGAAGGCCGAAGGATCATTCCCTCCGGCGGCTCAATGTGAAGCGCTTCCTTTTGTCCTTTTTCTGGCTGGTGGTGCTGGGACTGGCCGGATACGCGGGGTATTTCCTGTATCTTCGGCAGACGGAGAACGCCATTGCCGTGGGGGTGGTCGCCCTGCTGGCGGTGGTGCTGACGGTGCTGCCGGCCTGGGTGGTGTACCGGGAGCAGTGGTACCTGGACAAGGCCCGGGTGAGCCTGGGGGAATACGCCGAGGAGATCGACCTGGAGCGGAAGATCGTCACCGAGCCGGACCATTTCCGGATGCTCTGCCTGTTCCCCACGGGGAGTGACGACAGCGCCTTTTCCTTTTCCAACCGGGTCTCGGCCCGCTGCCGGGGGCGGAAGCTGACGCTGACGGACGTGGCCGTGCCCCTGCGGGGCGGGGACATGCTGTACGGCTGCCTGATCCAGCTGGAGATGCCCCGGGCGCCGCTGAGCCGGTTCCGGATGGTCGGCAGCACCATCGCGGACGAAGAGGAGCTGACGCCCTTTTTCAGGCGGCAGCACAAGCTGCTGCGGGCGGAGGCGCCCTGGATCCTGGATATGGCGGTGTACTGCGACCAGCCGCTGTCCCCCCAGGAGCAGGACCGGCTGAACGGCCTGCTGCTGGGGAACGGGGAGGACCTGGCGGTGGCCATCGAGGGCAGGATGATGTACTGCTTCGCCGCGGGGAAGAGCACCCTGACGCCGCCCCGCCGCCTGCCCGGCATCATCCGCCGGGAGATGCTGCTGCCCCTGACCGTCCCGCAGCTGCCAAAGCTCCTGGACTACGCCTTTGACACGGAAAACCTCCGTTCCGGCGCGGAAACGGAGGCCTTCGACGAGACGTATGACCGCAAGCACGCGGGCGTCACCGGGGAAGTGATCCGCCGGCGCAAAGAGGACAAGCCCGCGCCGGAGCCGGCGGCGGAAAAGCCGCCCCTGCCCGAGGGCTCCCTGGAAACGGAGCGGCTGATCCTGCGGCCCATCCGCTTTGAGGACGCGGAACGCATTTTCGAATGCTGGGCCAGCGACCCGGAGACCACCCGCTTCATGACCTGGAACCCGCACCCGAGCGTGGAGGTCACCCGCCAGGTGGTGGACGGCTGGGTGCGGCAGTATCAGCAGCCCGGCACCATCCGCTACGGGATCGAGATCAGGGAAACCGGGGAGCTGATCGGGATGATCGACGTGGTGGCCTGGCACAGCGGGGTGCCGGAGCTGGGCTACGTGCTGGGCCGGGCGTACCGCAACCAGGGCTACATGACCGAGGCCTGCCGGGCCGTGACGCAGGACCTGCTGGGCCGGGGCTGCCCCTCCGTCCTGATCCAGGCGGACGCCGACAACGTCCCCAGCAACATCGTGGCCGAAAAGTGCGGCTACGCCTTCATCGGCAGCCAGCAGAAGCAGTGCTCCCCGATGAAGCCCTGGATGATCACCGTGAACTGGTACAGGATCGACAGGGGATAAGTGCTCCGCGGATCCCGCCGGGAATTGCCGCTTTTTTCTGGAATCAAATATGGGGCTGCCGCAGTGCTTTTCCGCGGCAGCCCCATTTTGCGGTTGGGCCGTCTATTATATAATCTCTGATAAAACCGCTGAATCTTGCACGCATCTTTGACGCTTCCTCTGCGTCCTTCCGGGGCTTGCCGATCCGCTGTTCGGTGATCATGCACCGGGACCTTACAGGCCCCGGGGGTGCACCTCATCCGTCACGCCTTCGGCGTGACACCACCGGGGCCTGCCAGCCCGTCCTCGCTGAAAACAGGCCACCGGCCTGTTTTCCAGGCGCTGCGGACCCCCATTGGGGAAGGCTTTTGGGCTGACAGACTCCGGTTTTGTTCCTCTTTTGACGGGACTGTGAAGCAGCCCCTTTTATGGCATGGCCTTTTTATACCGCTTCCGCCGGTTTTTTCTTCGGCTTCATGAACAGGAGCAGGGCGGCGGCTGCCGTTGAGAGCAGTATAGCGGCCGCGAGGGGCAGCAGCGGCGGCTGTGTGCCGCCCGGATCCTGCGGGCCGATCAGACCCGCGGGCAGCGGTACGCTGTCGTCCTTTGCTTCGTCAGCGTAGTGTGCTGTCACGAAGGGCGGCTCGGTGTCGCTGAAGTTGTTCAGATACAGCCAGCCTTTTGTACGGCCATAGATACGGCCTTCGATGCGAATCCACAGATTGCCCGCTTCATCCCTGTAGACAGTATCGAAGCCGACCGCGTATTCGTAGCTGCCGAGCCGGGTCCTGTAACTGTCCGAGCCCGGAAATGGCCAGAGCACAACGGAGTATTCTCCGCTCACGCGCTGTCCAGCCGTGTACTCGCTGATTTCTTCGGGCAGTTTTGTCCATTCGATATACGGGACGTCTTCATCGAGAATCAGTGAGCCGGACGCGTTCAGGTATTCTCCACCATGGGCCCGGAAAAAATCGTTTTCGTCGAACAGGCGGCGGAAATCGTCCAGGTTAATCCACATGTCGTCCCAGTCAAGCAGGCCCCATTTCCCGTTCCATATGTGCGTAATGCGAACGGTCTCTCCGCCGCGGAAGGTCAGACCGAACTTGTTTTCCCCGGAACCCGGTTCCTCTTCGTCATCCGGCTGTATGTAATAGGGCGTTTCCCTCACCGCCTCGTAGATGCTGTCGGACGCAACGCATTCGCTTTTGTGCTGCTGATAAAAGCTGTTCATCGGGATATAGATGATATCCGCCGCCGCGCAGACCGGGCCCGCCAGGAGCAGGAGAACGAGTATGGAAGAAAGACACTTTTTCATTGAGGCACCTCTCTGATATATCTGATTTCCGCGCCGCATCGTATGTATTGATTTCTGTTTTCTCCTTCCGTCCGTACCGCGGCGGGCGTCCGGAACAGGCGGATCCGCGCATCAGGCTTACAGACTGAACAGCCCCGGCAGCGCGTTGTACAGGTAGCGGAAGATCGTTTCGTAATCGTGCACGCCGCCCTCGAGCACGTCATACCGGAGCTGTTCGCCGAAGAGATCCGGGTAGGCCCGCATTGCCCTGATCTGGGCGTCCAGGTTGGGGAAAGCGATGTCCCTGCTGCCGGTGATGGCGTGGATGCGGTAGTCCGGAGCGCTTTGCTTTTCAGCCGCTTCGGCGAGCTTCGCGGCGGTCTCTTCCGGGAATTTCCCGCCGCCTTTCTCGCCGCACACCCAGCAGTCCCCGCTGAGCGGGAGGAAGCGGCTGAACAGGTCGGGCGCCTGCAAAAACGCGTACCAGGTGGTGACGCCGCCCATGGAGAAACCGCTGATCGCCCGGTCTTCACGCCGGAAACGCGTGCCAATGCGGTCTTCCGCCAGCGGGATGACCCGGTCCCTCAGCTCCGCGCAGAACTTTTTCACCGCGATGCCCGACGAAGCGGGCGTTTTGTCCGTTTCGCCGGGGTCGTAAAAGCAGGGCGAGACGATATACATCGGCTCCATCAGGGCATCGGCCGTCATATGGTCGATCATGTGCAGGAAGTCGTCCCGGAAAAAGGAGCGCTGGTCGCCGCCGCCGCCGTGAATCAGGTAAAGAATATGCCCGGCCCCGCCCTCCGGGAGATACACAAGGACGTGTTTTTCGCCGTAGGAAAGGGATTCGACCCTGCCCGCCCGGGCGCAGGGGGCAAAATATGAACCGGGAATCTGCTTCATGGCGCGCCTCCTGATGGTTTCGTTACAGCCATTCTACCATCTTTGCCGCGTCAAGTACACCGGCTTACGCGAATATCAGACGCCGGAAAGCGCCGCGGCGCCGCGCGGACGACAAAAAAGCCGGAAGCCCCGGGGGACATCCCGGGAACTTCCGGCTTTTTTTATCTCCGGCGGCACGAGGCCCAAAAACGGATCCGCCGATCCGCCCCCATGCCCGCGGCGCTGCGGAAAGGAGAAACTTTACTGCTAATCCCTAATCACTGATCGCTAACCGCTAATCCCTAATCGCTAACCGCTAATCCCTAATCGCTAACCGCTAATCACTAATCACTAACCGCTAATCACTAACCGCTAACCGCTAATCACTATTCACTAATCACTAATCACTAATCCCTCATATCCCTCAGCACCTTTTCCGTGACGCTGTGCAGGTGCTCGTCCTTCAGGTAGACGTAATGCACGGAGGAGATCACCCGGGAGCCGTCCGGCCAGAGGACCGTGCCGGTGCCGTCCGGGTTCAGGCCGTAATCGGCCCAGGTTTCGCCTTCCTTGGGGACCAGCACGGACAGCCGATTCATTACCCGGGAGCCCAGGTAGAACTCAAACACGCCCTGTGCCGGGTCGACAGCCAGGTGGTTGCCGGTAAACCCGCTGACGCCCAGCGCGGCGTCGGACAGAAAGGCCGGCGTTTCGGAGAAATGCTGGTCCGGGTGGCGGACGTAGCATTGGCAGCCCAGGCACTGGGTGGTGGTGCCGTCCGGCAGGCGGCGGCCGACGTGGTTTTCGGCCATCAGGCGCAGGGCCTCCGGGGAAACGACCCGGCCCGCCAAAATCCCCTGGCAGAGGCGGACAATGTCCCCCGCGGTGGAGAACAGCCCGGCGTGGCCGGGGCAGTCGTCCCCGTCCGCGTTGAGGACCCGGGCCTTCGGGTCGTGGGGGACGCCGGGGAGCACGCCGTCCCGCAGGATGTAGTTTCCCTTTTCGATCCGGTGTTCGCGGTTGGTGGAGACACAGCGGGGACGCAGGGCGTCCGGTACGCGGCAGAAAGTCTCCCGCATCCCCAGGGGGTCCAGGATCTCATTTCTGAGCAGCGTCATGTAGGGCAGGCCGGAGGCGCCCTCCACCACGTACTTGAGCACCATGGCGTGCATGTCGCTGTAGGGCCGGGGGCCGTTTTCCTCCGCCCGGGCAGCGAAAAGGAGGGCCAGCGCTTCGTCCCGGGAAGGGGCGCCGTCGACGCGGCCGGGGGTCTGCAGGGACTTTTCGAACCAGGCCGTCTGGCGGACGGTGAGGCCGGACAGGCCGGCAAAGCACGGGGCGTACCGGGTGACCGGCGCGTCCAGGTCGACCTTTCCTCGGTCGTAAAGCCGCATCAGCAGCAGGGCGGTAAAGAACTTGGTCAGGCTGGCCAGGTCGAACAGGCTGTCCTCCCGGACGGGCGTTCCCTGTTCGTCGATCACCCCGCCCCAGGCCCGGCAGGAACGGTCCGCCGTGCCGCAGGCCACGGACATGCAGGCGAGCACGCGGGTCTCTTCCGTGAAAAAACGGATCGCGGATTGGAACGGCATGGGCACCTCCCGGATATCGGCGGATGGGACAGGATGAAACGGCGTCTGCTTCATGCCCGGAACAGGCTCAGGGAAGGCCTCGCGTTCAGGCTGAGGCCGGCGATTTCCCCCTTCATCAGACGGAAATACGCCGCGGAGCCGATCATGGCCCCGTTGTCCCCGCACAGGGAAAGGCGGGGCATGTACAGCGCGATGCCCGCCTGATCGCACAGGGCCTGCATCTGCCGGCGTAATAGGCTGTTGGCGGATACGCCCCCGGCCAGCGCCAGGCGGGCGGCTCCGGTATCCTTCGCGGCCTGGATGGTCTTTTCGCACAGCATGTCGACCACGGCCTTGCGGAAGGAGGCGGCCAGGTCCGCCGCGTCCATGCGGCAGCCCCGCTGGTCCTGCTGGTGGACGGCGTTGAGGAAAGCGGTCTTGAGGCCGGAAAAGCTGAAGTCATAGGGCCCTTCGGTGTGGGGATGGGGGAGGGGCAGGGCGTCCGGATCCCCCTGCTCGGCCAGCTTGTCCAGCCGGGGGCCGCCGGGATAGGGCAGGTCGAGCACCCGGGCGGCCTTGTCGAAGGCCTCCCCGGCGGCGTCGTCCTGGGTGCAGCCCAGCAGCCGGTATTCCCCGTAGCCGGTCACGTTCAGGATATGGCTGTGCCCGCCGCTGACCACCAGGCACAAAAAAGGCGGCTCCAGCTCCGGGTACGTCAGGTAGTTGGCGCAGATATGCCCTTCGATGTGGTGGACGGGGATCAGGGGCTTCCCGGACACGAAGGCCA
>CAMJXZ010000107.1 GCA_946409855.1 uncultured Clostridia bacterium
CGGCAATGGTCGCTTTTTTCGCCCGGGGATGGGGGCTGAAAATGATGCCGTTGCGGGTCTTCAGGCAGATCAGGGCCTTGAAGATGGCGGTGGAGGTGGGGTTGGTGGTGGGGATGACCGCCGCCACCACGCCGATGGGCTCGGCGATCCTCCGGATGCCGGACGCTTTGTCTTCCTCGATCACGCCGCAGGTTTTGGTATCCCGGTAGGCGTTGTAGATGTATTCGCTGGCGTAGTGGTTCTTGATCACCTTATCCTCCACCACGCCCATGCCGGTTTCTTCCACGGCCATTTTGGCCAGCGGGATCCGGGCCCGGTTGGCCGCCGTGGCCGCCGCCAGAAAGATTTTGTCCACCTGTTCCTGGGTAAAGCCGGCGTAGATTTTCTGCGCGGCGCGCACCCGTCCGATGGCCGCCTCCAGCGTTTCCACGCTGTCCACCACATCAAATGCTTTTTGTTCCATACTGTTCCTCCTCTTCCTGTTTGACTGTTTCCTCTGCCGTCGCATGGAGATAAGCCAGAGACAACGCGATATTTTCCTGGTGCACCGTCACGCGGGACGGCACTTTGATGGGTACGGGCGCGAAATTGAGAATGGCCGTCAGCCCGGCTGCCGCCATCAAATCGGCGGCGGACTGCGCCGCGTCCGCCGGCACCGTCAGGATGCCGGTATGCACATGCCTTTCGGCGCAGAAGGGGGCCAGCCGCCCCATCGGGTATACCGGAACCCGGCCCTGGCGGGCAGACGGCACGTTCCGGTCAAAAGCGGCGGCGATCTCCAGCCCGTATTCCGGAAACCCGTCATATTCCATCAGCGCCCTGCCCAGCCTGCCCGCGCCTACGATCACCGCGGGGGTCGGCACGCCGACGCCAAGCGCCTTTTCCACGTCCCGGCGAAGGGCTTCCGCGGGATAGCCCACTTTGGGCAGCCCGGCCGCGCATACGCTGGCCAGGTCCTTGCGCACCTGAACCTCGCCCAGCCCAAGCCCCCTGGCGATCTGCGCGGCGGAAACCTGCCGGGTGGTCACGGTGCGGATAAACTGCAGATACATGGGCAGCCGGCCGAGCGTCGCTTTGGAAAGCGTGCTTTGCAAAGGATCCCCCTCCTTTCGATATATATTATATCGAAAGAAACGTCCTTTGCGAATTACCAAAACCGTATAGTCGGTATATCATCATCGATAACATGTGCCCGCCGGACGGGAAAAGCCCTGCTGCGGGCAGCGGCGGCAAAGCCGTCTCCCCCGCGGACCGTTATCTTTTTCCCGCGATGCAGGCGCGCTTGGACCGGGTCAGCTCGGTGATAAAGCGCTTGTCCAGCTCCGTCAGCTGATAATCCTGCCGGCGGATCAGCATATCCCGATACACCCGCCGGTTTTCCGCGCAGGTCCGCTGCACCAGGCGCAGCTGCTCCAAAAGCCTCTGCGGCAGGGGCGACACCCACATAAACGTTTCCGGGTTACCGGTCAGCAGGTCCATCTGGCCGCCCCGCTCAAAGACGAAAATGCGCCGGGGCGTCTGCGGCAGTTCCTCATTCCGCACGGCGGAAAGCGGCAGCGAGGGGACGTACGGGTCGGCGTGCGCGATCTGGATAAACTGACGCAGATCCTGGAAGCGGATGCTTTCCATCGCGGCCAGGGGGCAGTCTTCCCGCATGACCAGGACATATTTGAACTCCGCGACCAGCTCGCAGTGAAGCCCTTTTTCCGAAAGCATCTGCTTGAAGTACTGATCATAGCCGGCCGCGTAGCGGATGATGCCCAGATTGTACCCGACCTCCAGGATGTTTTTGACCGCCTGCAGCGCGTTGGTTTCATGATAGAAAAGCTCCGCTTCCCCCTTGCCCAGCGTACGGGAAAAGGCGGCGAAAGCGTCCGAGATATAGCTGGCCCTGGGCACGGAAACGGAAAAGCGCTGTTTGCCGGCTTTTTTCTCTTTGTACAGGCTTTCCATCTCATCCACCTGCTCCAGGATCTTCCGGGCCTGGCTGACAAACAGCTCCCCGTCCGGCGTCAGCATCATGCCCCTGGAGGAGCGGCGGAAGAACTGAATGCCCAGGTCCGCTTCCATTTCCCGGACCACCCGGCTCAGATTGGGCTGCGCCACATGCAGCTCCTCCGCCGCCTTGTTGATGGAGCCGTTTTCCGCGATACTGATCACATATTTCAAATGCAGGATATTCATTTCATTCTCCTCGCCGCGGGGTATAGGATGCCGCCGTTTGTTCCCCTTTTTAATTCTCCCCTCATCAAAAAAATCCTGCCTTGCGCGAAGGTTCGCGCGGGCGGGATTTGTGAAGATGTGATTCTGATGAGGACGGTTTCCCGGCTGACGGAATCCGGAAGCATGGAATGATTCTCCCAAGGGTGTCCGTTTGCTTATGATCACCGCTTTGCCTGATTCATGATGAGCTGATTGCTTTACGCGCGCAGGCCGGCCCGCCGCAATCCCGTCCGCTCATTCTTCCTGTCCGGCGGGGGCGGTGATTTGCCCGCCGTCCATCCTGTACACCCTGTCGGCGTACAGCAGGGCGTCGTCTTCGTGGGTGACCATGAAGACGGCCTTTTTCCTGTCATGCGCATAGTCCCGCAAGACGGACAGCACCAGACGTGTGTTCTCATCATCCAGGTCCCCGGTAGGCTCATCGGCAAAGAGGACCTCCGGCTCCTGGACAAGCGCGCGGACAATGGCCATCCGGCGCAGCTCGCCGCCGGACAGTTCGGCTGGGCGGGCCTCCCCGAGCTGCGCGATGCCAAGCCTTTCCATCCATTCCGAGGCGGCTTTTTCGGGCAGGGGTTTTCTGTACAGCTTGGCCGGGAGCAGGATGTTTTCCAGCACGGTCAGCGTATCAACGGCGCTGCGGCCCTGGGGCACGACGCCGATTTTTTCGCTGCGCAGCCGGGACAGCGTCCTGTCGTCCAGGCTGTACAGGTCGGTATCGCCGATCCGGACGCTGCCTTCGCTGGGCGCCAGCAGGCCCGACAGCATGCTCAGCAGCGTGGTTTTGCCGCTGCCGCTGCGGCCGGTCAGGACCGTCATCTCCCCCGGAGCGATCTTAAGGCTCATCGGCCGCACCGCGAAGAAATAATTGGCGCCGCCCGTTTTGCGGAAATACCGCCTGGAGATGTTTTCAGCTTTCAGGACCATATCAGTTTCCCTCCCGCAAAGCCGCGCCCGGATCCACCCGGCTCAACCGGTACGCCGCGATCACGCTGGAAAACGCCGCCACTGCCGCGGACAGGAGTACGGTACCGGCTGCCAGCAGCAGGACCGTACCCGGCTTGGGCGTGAGATAGGGCAGGTTCAGGGCGCTTTCAATGAGCTGGGCGAAAGGAAAGAGCAGCAGCGCCGCCAGCCCGACGCCGATCAGGCCGCCCAGCAGTCCACACAGGGAAGACTCCGCCAGCACCATCCGCGAGAGCATCCCCCGGGACGCGCCCGCCAGCCGCAGTACGGCAAACTCCCTTGTCCGCTCCCGGATGATCAGCAGAAAAGCCAGCAGCAGGATCATGAACGCCAGCACCCACACCGCCGCGATCAGGACCGTCACGGTCCGGCTGACGCCCGCCAGGCTGTCGGATACCCCGGTGATCATGCTCCGGGTGCGGACAGCGGTGACCTTGCGGATATGGCCGTTCAGGCGGCTGTTGACGGCGTCGATATCATAGCCGTCCTTCACTTTCACATACACGGCAGAGATCACCTGGTCCCCGCTTTCGATTTTATGACTGACGCCCTTTTCCTCGGCAGCCCTGAGCAGTGTGTTCATCGTATTCATATCGCAGTATACCGCCGTATCCAGGCCGGTGCCGGTGGCCTCCAGGCGGGCGACGACCTTGCAGCGCTGTTCATAGATCCGGATGATTTCGCCCACATCCGCTTCCACTTTGCAGCCTACGGCCACATCCATATCCCCCAGGTCCCGGGTCAGGCTCCGGGTGATCCAGGGCTGAACGGTGAAGTCCCGTTCCGGATCGATCCCGATCACCTGAATTTTGATGGAGCAGCAGTCCGCCTTCAGAGAAGCCAGGAAGGTCTGCGGAGCGGCTTTTTCCACTCCCTCCACCTCCAGGGCCTTTTCCGGGACGGAAGCGTCCATGTAAAACGCGCCGGTGGTTCCCTGCAGGAACATGTTCTGGAAGCTCACCTTGCTCTGCGCTTGGGACGGGACCAGGATAATGTCCGCCCCCAGACGGGCTTCCAGGCTGTTCAGGCCGCTCCGGAGGGACAGGACCACCACGGAGCCCCCGAAAACAGCCAGCGCCAGAAAGGCGGTCAGCAGGGCAAGCACCGTTGTTCGGCCCGGTTTCCGGATCAGGTTATTGACAGGCAAAGAAAAATGCTTCATCGTCTTATGACTTTCTCCCGCTGAGGACGGCGCCGGCCAGCGCGCAAAGCAGCGCGGCGGAAAACAGGATGATCATCGCGGGCTGCGTCACCATCCGGCAGCGCATGGTGCTCATCCTGCACAGGTCAATGAGCGTGCCGGGCGTCAGGATACCCAGAACGGAGACCGGCACAGCCCCAAGGAAAACGCCGAAGCGGGCGTTCCGGACGCACAGGGCCAGCGCCGCCAGCGCGCCCAGAACACAGCCCAGCCCCAGCAGCGTCCGCCCGGCCCAGTGACAGGGGCCGAAGGCGCCGTCCTCGTGGACGCAGGGCGCAAGGAATGTCTGGCTGCCGGCGGCGGTCAGAACCGCCAGGATCAGCAGGATGATGGCCGGAATAATACTTTTCTTCATTATCTTTCCTTTCAAAAACTTCCCTTTCAGAGCGGCTTTCCCGGAAGGGCCTCACTTCCCGAAATTTTCGTTGATCACTTCCCTGGCCACCTTGCCGTGCTCCAGCACGATGGTGCGCTGGGCGGCGTCGGCCACCTCCGGGTCGTGGGTGACCACGATCAGGGTGGTGCCCTCTTTGTGCAGCTGGGCGAAGAGGTCCAGCACGATGTTCTCGTTGGCTTCGTCCAGGTTGCCGGTGGGTTCGTCGGCCAGGATCAGTTCCGGATGGTTGATCAGCGCCCGGGCCACGCACACGCGCTGCTGTTCGCCGCCGGAAAGCTGGCTGGGCAGATGCCGGGCGCGTTCCCTAAGGCCCACGCGGCCCAGCGCCTCCAGCGCTTCCTTCTCATCCGGCATGGAGTGGTAGTATTGGGACACCATCACGTTTTCCACCGCGGTCAGGTAATTGACCATGTGGAACTGCTGGAAAATCAGGCCGATCTTGTCCCGGCGGATATCCGTCAGCTTTTTGCTGCTTTCCCTGGAAATGTCCACGCCGTCCAGCAGCACTTCGCCGCTGGTAGGCTTGTCCATGCAGCCGATGATGTTCATCATGGTGCTTTTTCCGCTGCCGGAAGGGCCCATGATGGCCACCCATTCCCCCTGGTCCACGTGGAGACTCACATTGTCCAGCGCCTTCAGGTCGCCGTAAATCTTCGATACGTTTTTCAGTTCCAACAGGCTCATGGTCTTATTCTCCTTTCAGGACGACCGCCGGATCGATGGCGACGGCGTGTTTGATGGGCAGCAGGCAGGAAGCCGCGGCGATCGCCATGGATACGATCACGGCAGCGGGCAGCAGCAGGGGCTGGAAGGTGATGGAGGAGCCGAACACGTTGACGCTGACCACCTGGGCAAACACGAAGCCCAGGACCGCGCCCATCACGCCGCCCAGCAGCCCGAGGAACAGACCTTCCCCCAGAAACTCCGCGCGGATGGAGCTGTCCGACGCGCCCAGGGCCTTGCGCAGGCCGATCTCCCGCCTGCGCTCGGAAACCACCGCCATCATGGTGGTGCTGACGCAGATCATGGTCAGCAGCAGGACCACCAGCGTGACCAGGAATACCAGCGCGGTGAGCTTCTCCAGCACCGACGCTTCCGAACGGGCCACGCGCTTGACCAGCCGGGCCTGCACATTTTCACAGTTTTCCGAAACAGCGCCGGCATAGGCTTCCAGCCGGTCGGCGCCCGCGGAAACGGACAGCTCGGCCACGTCCAACTGATCCGTGCCGGTCATGGCTTCCATGTCCGGGAGGGACAGGAACACATACCCCTCTTCCTCGCCGCCGGTGGTCAGGATCCCGGTGACGGTGAAATTCATCGTCCTGGGGCGGGCGGCGGCCGCGGTTTCCGTGGCGCTGTTCAGCGCGTCCACCACAGCGGAAGAGGTAACCGTCGCCCCTGTCAGCGCGTCGATTCCGCCACCCAGGGTCAGCGGCAGGGACTTGCCGGTGAACTGGCGCAGGAACGCCTCGTCCTCCGGAACGCGTCCGCCGTATTCCGGGGTCTGGGTGGAGGCGTCCACGGTCACGGAAAGGAGCCTCGCTTCATCGTCCAGCACGGCGCTGACGTACACCATGCCGCCGCCGAAGCCCTCCACCTTGCCGGATAAACGGGCGCCGGGCACGCGGCTTTCCTCCGGAGTTTTGTCCGCGGCGCCGCTGACCGGCTGGTACGTCAGCTCCATGGTGGAGCCGGGTTTCACGCCGATGGTGTCCGCGATGGCCTTGCCCACCAGCACCTGCCGGGTTTCGGCGGGATAGGCGCCTTCCACGCTGAAATAGGGACTGGTTTTGACGATCTGTGTAAAATCAGTACCGGCCGCGGTAAAAGACTGCTGGCGGGTGGTCATGTCCAGCCGGACATAGCGGTAGGGCGCCGCGCCCACCAGCTGGTCCGCCGGAATCTGCCGCAGGGCCTCCGAAAGGCTTTCGCTGTTCAATACCGCCCCTTCCCTGGGCAGCAGAAGCATATTCGCGCCGTAGGAACGGAACTGCGCGCCCATCTGCCGGGGCACGTCCACATAAATGGTCACCAGGCCCGCCAGGATGGTGGCCCCGATGCCGATGGACAAAAGCGCGATCAGCATCCGGGAACGCCGCCTCAGCAGCGAGGCCGTGATCATGCGCAGGAACATTCGTCTTTTGGTCATAAATATACCCCTTCGTTTTCGCTTTCCCGGGTTCCGGTTTTACCGCCCGCCGTGCAGCACTTCCGCGGGCCTGAGCCGCAGGATCTGCCGGATGGCGGGCAGGCTGCCCGCGATGGTGACCAGCGCGATCAGCCCGGCCACAATGGGCGCGACCCTGGGATCCATGTCGATGGACGACCCGAAGACGCTGTGCCCGATCAGCTGCGCAAAGCCGAAACCCATGAAATAACCGGCGCCAAAGCCCACCAGGGCGGTGATCAGGATCTCCGTCATCACCACGCCGGTGATGGAATGATCCCGCGCGCCGATGGCCTTGAGCAAACCGATTTCCTGGCTGCGCTCCATGACGGACGCGGTGACCAGATTGGAGATGCCCAGGGCGGAGCCGATGAGGCTCAGCGCGGTGATCAGGATCATCAGCAGCTTCGTCTTGTCCAGGATCGTGCCCTCGCTCTCCGCCACTTTGCGCACCGCGCTCGCGACGGAGCCCGTGATCACTTCCTGGATCTGATAGCAGATGGCGCTGACGTAAGCGGTGCAGTACCAGGTTTCATAGTCGCGGGAGGACAGGGCGGCGGGGTTCCGGGCCGCCCGCCGGGCCAGCTCGTTGTCCGGTGTGGTCAGGGCGGACACCTCGATGGAGGCCACCTTGTTTTCCCGGCCGGTCCATGCCTGCACCAGGTCCAGGACGGCGTAGATCTGCTCGTCCTCGTCGCCGCCCGCGTCGTAAACGCCGGCGATGGTCACCTCTTTTTCCCCCTGCGGGACGGTGATCCGCACGGTGTCCCCCGCGTGCCAGCCCATCCTCTGCGAAAGCGCGGCGCCCGCCATGATTTCGGACAGGGCGTTTTCGTCCTTTTCATCCAGCCAGCGCCCCTCGGTCACATCCCACCAGGAGCGCATGCCGACCACGCCGGCGTCCAGGCTTTCGCCCGTGGGCAGATCCAGATGATGATTGAACCAGGTGCCCGTCATCCTGGCCGCGCTGCCGTCCGGCAGCTTCACCTGGGTATCCAGGAAGGGGGTAAAGTCCACGATGTTGAAAGCCCAGAAGATGGTTTTGAGTTTCCCCAGCTCGTCCTCCCGCAGATAAGCCGTATTCAGCTCCGTTCCCTCCCCCACATCATATATATCGGAAAGCAGGGAAGAATCCTTGGGCTTTACCACGATGTTGGCGCCGTAGTTCTTCAGTTCCTTGTTGACCTTTTCTTCCACGCCCATGACGACGTTCAGCATCCCTGTGGCCAGGGACGCGCCCAGGGCGATGGTCAGCGCGATCAAAAGCATTTTGCCCTTCTGATGAAAGAGCACGCCGCGGATCATGCGGAATAACATGGCGATGCGCCCTCCTTACCTGAATTCTTTTTCGCCCGCGATCAGATCGCTCAGCCTGAACACGAGGTTCCCGTCCTTTACCTCATAAGGCAGGGGGATCGGGTTGCAGCCGCCCTTGAAGCCGATGGTGTTGATGTTCATGACGACGTCGCACCGCTTGCAGATGATCTGCCCGCTGCGCTCAAAGTACCCCGCGTTGCCGCAGACCTCGCAGGCGTCCAGCCCCACGCCGAAAGCGGCGGAATTGGGCTTCTTGACCACGATCCAGCGGACGTTGATCTTCTTTTCCGTCTGATATTCAAAGCGGTGCAGATGCCCGTCGCTGACGTTCTCCATCGGCACCAGAACCACGCCGGCGGCCTCGTCCACGGTATAGGCTTCCGGCGCGGAAAGCTCCACCTGCCTGGTATCATTGGTTTTCACCACGGTCATCAGGACGGAGCAGAGCGCCACGCACACCGCCGTGCCCGCCGCCACCCGCCGCCAGTGCCGGTTCCGGGCTTTGAGCTTCCGGAGCTGGGCGGGGTTGTCGTACGGCTCTCGGATCACGGTACCCTGGTGGAACAGGAGGACCGCCAGCACGACGGCGATGCCCGCCGCGATCCAGATAAACAGCATGGCATGATTGGCGGTGAACATCATCCACCGGCCGATCCAGCCGTAAGATACGTCGCTGTATTTCACAGGCCACTTCAGCCATTTGGCCCGGTTCACCCACGGTACAAAGAACCGGCCGAAGCAATAGACGGAATAAGAAACAATGCCCAGATTCAGCGCCGCGGGAACAAGGCCGTAGGGCTTTATATACAGCGCGCAGCGGGAAAGCAGGCGCGAATATACGAACAGCAGAATCAGCGCTCCCAGCCATCCGGCCATGCGCACCATATAGTACGAGGAAAAATAGCCCTGTCCCATGGTATTGAAGCTGAACGGATACAGCAGCACCCCGGGCAGAGAATAAAAAACCAGTACGGCTGACAGAACCGAGCCGGCGGCGCACAGCATTGCGCGTCCCGGGCGTGTCCCGCCGTCTTCCTTCCTGCCGAAAAGAACTGTAAGAAGCAGAACGGACAGGGTCAGCGCGAGGATCACGGCATACAGATAGTGATTCCAGTGGCTGGAAATAATGAGTCTGGTATTGTATTTG
>CAMJXZ010000108.1 GCA_946409855.1 uncultured Clostridia bacterium
GACGAGGTGATCGGCGAGTTTGTCGCCCGGGGCTACAACATCATGAAGGGCTACTACAAGATGCCCAAGGCCACCGCCGCCGCCATCGACAAGGACGGCTGGCTCCACACCGGCGACCTGGCCTGCCGCACCAAAGAAGGCAACTACCGCATCACCGGCCGGCTCAAGGACATGATCATCCGCGGCGGCGAAAACATCTACCCCAAGGAGATCGAGGAATTCATCTACACCCACCCCAAGGTCCGGGACGTGCAGGTCATCGGCGTGCCCGACCAGGCGATGGGCGAGGAGATCATGGCGTGCATCATCCTCAAGGACGGCGAAACCATGACCGCCGACGAAATGAAGAAGTTCGTGCTGGACCATATGGCTAAGCACAAGGTGCCCCGGTACATCGAGTTCGTCACCTCCTTCCCCATGAACGACGCCGGCAAGATCCAGAAATACCGGATGCGCGAGGAAGCGGTCAAAAAGCTGGGGCTGGAGAAAGCGGCGGGGATCGAAACAGCATGATCATCGACAGCCATTGCCACATTTACCCCCAGGCCATCGCCCGCAAGGCGGTGGCCTCGGTGGACCGTTTTTACGACGGCCTGCCCGCCAAGCCCCATGACGGGACGGCGGATACCCTGCGCGTCACCGGGCAGACGGCGGGCATCACCCGCTTTGTCGTCCACTCCGTGGCCACCACCCCCGCCCAGGTGCACAGCATCAACCGCTTTATCGCGGACACCCAGCGGCAGGCGCGGGATACCTTCATCGGCCTGGGCGCCATGCATCCGGATTCCGAAACCCTGGAGGAGGACCTGCGGGAGCTCGTTTCCCTGGGCCTGAACGGGGTCAAGATCCACCCGGATTTCCAGCGCTTCGAGGCGGACAGCGAAAAGGCCTGCCGGCTGTACGAGCTGTGCGAGGAACGCGGCCTGCCCGTCCTGATCCATACCGGGGACAGCCGCTACGACTACTCCAACCCCGAGCGGATCGTCCGGGTGCTCCGCGCCTTCCCCCGCCTGAAGGTCATCGGGGCGCACTTCGGGGGCTGGAGCGTCTGGGAGCGGGCCGGAAAGCTGCTGCCCGGGCACCCCAACCTCACGGTGGATACCTCTTCTTCCTTCCACTGGCTTTCGCCTGAGCAGGCCCTGTCCCTGATCCGCGCCTTCGGGGCGGATCATGTCATGTTCGGCACCGATTACCCCATGTGGCCGCAGCAGCCGGAGCTGGATTTTCTGAACCGCCTGCCGCTGACGGAGGAAGAACGGGAGCAGATCCTCTGGAAGACCTGCGCGGCGCTGTACCGTCTGCGGGCATGAAGGGCCGGCGCCCCGCGCTTCCCTGATAAGCAAAAATCATCATCGGACAAAAACAGAAAGTGACAAACCGCCGGATTTATTGTATAATAAAATGCTCACTGATTCTCTGGTCCGCCCAGAAGGAGGTTTTCTCATGAAAAAGATTTTCTGTTTCGCGTTGATCTGGCTGATGCTGTTTACGGTTTTCAGCCCGTCTTTCCCCGCCGCCGGGGTCGCCGCCGCCGAAGGCTGGAACGATTTCGACGAAGAGGAAGACATGGATTGGGACCCGGACGAGGACATCCCCGCCGGCCTGCCCAAACCGGCTGACCCGAACGCCCCGGTCGCCGGGTACGTCAGCGTTCCCGCGATGACTGTCGCCTACCAGGATCCGGAGCTGACCGTTCCGGCGGGCTATTTTGTCGCCGACGGGACCGTCTACGCCCAGTCCGTTTCCGACGTCAGCCTGATGGTCGTCTTCCTGATCAGGGGTACCGCAGAAATGGGGACGTACTACGTCCCCCGGGACAAAGTGATGGTCATTCCCGCCAGCGTCGCGGCAACCATGAAAAACACCATGAAGATGTCCAGCGCGCCGACATACGGCGACTATCCGCTCTTCTCGGTTTCCTTCAGGATTTCCTCCGCGCCGCCCGTGTGGCAGACCGCTGCCGCCGCCAAACCGGAAGTTCCGGAAGAAGCAGCCCCTGAAGAAGTAATCCCCGAAGAAGAAGTTCCCGAAGAAATCCCTGAAAATCCTTCGGAACCCGATACCGACGCACAGGAAAACCCGGCGGAAGAAACGCCTGAGGAAGTCCCCGCCGGGGAGCCCGAGCAGGAAGCGGCATGGGAAGCCGCTCCCGCCAATCTGTCCGCCTCCCTTTCCGAAGACGGTACGAAGGTCGTCCTGACCTGGCAGGGGAACGGCGCCGCCGGCTACCGCGTCTATGAAAAGACCGAAGAGGGCAACAGCGTCATCGGCAACGTCACCGGGGAAGAATCCTTCACCACCAGGGACATGCAGCCCGGCGAGCACACCTTCTTTGTCCGTCCCCGGCAGGACGGCAAAAACGGCCATGCCTCCGAGCGCGTCACCATCCTGGTGCCCGTTCACTGGAAGGTGGCCCCCACCGAACTGACCGCCAGGCTCTCCGAGGACGGCACGAAGGTCGTCCTGACCTGGCACGGAAACGGCGCCGCCTCCGAATACCGCGTGTATGAAAAGACGGAAGACGGCAATACCGCCCTCGGCACGGCGTCCGGCGCGGATTCCTTCACCACCAGGGAACTGGCGCCCGGCGAATACACCTTCTTTGTCCGGTCCCGCCGGGAGAAAGCGTACGGCGCATCTTCCGACCCCGTCACCATCCTGGTGCCCGTTCACTGGAAGGTGGCGCCCGCCAATCTGTCCGCAGAGCTCTCCGAGGACGGCACGAAGGTCGTCCTGAACTGGCAGGGGAACGGCGTGGCCGCCAATTACCGCGTCTATGAAAAGACCGAGGAAGGCAATAAAGTCATCGGCAACGTCGCCGGGGAAGAAGCCTTCACCACCAGAGACCTGCAGCCCGGCGAGCACACCTTCTTCGTACGCCCCCGGCAGGACAATGAGAACGGCCATTCCTCCGAGACCGTCACCATCCAGGTGCCCGCCCACTGGAAGGCCGCCCCGACCGGTCTTACCGCCGAACTCAGCGAAGACGGCACGAAGGTCATCCTGACCTGGCAGGGGAACGGCATCGCCGAAGAGTACCGCGTGTACGAAAAGACGGAGGACGGCAATAAGTCCCTCGGCACGGTGACCGGCGAGGAAACCTTCACCACCGGTGAGCTGGCTCCCGGCGAACACACCTTCTATGTCCGGGCCAAGCAGGATAAATCGTACGGCATTTCTTCCGAAACCGTCACCATTGTCGTGCCGTAAATCAGGCTCGCCGCCGCGCGGGCCCGGGGGGCCTTCCGGCATCCCGGAAAAACTGTCCGCGCGGCAGCCGCTTTCAAACCGGACCCATCACCATTGACTGCGGGACATCCTGCCGTTTGTCCGGATTTCCGTCCGACGCCAAGCACAGGCTTGCATGCGCCGGACGCAGATCAGGCGCGGCGGATGTCCCGCTTTCCCACAAGCCGCACGTTCCGCCAGAATCCGATACCGACAAGGAGGCATCTTCCCATGCCCGAACAACAGAAGCGCTGGGTCACCATGGACGGCAACGAGGCCGCCGCGCACATCGCCTACGCCTTTACCGAAATCGCCGCCATCTACCCCATCACCCCGTCCTCCCCCATGGCCGGGAAAACGGACGTCTGGGCCGCCAGGGGCCGCAAAAACCTTTTCGGGCAGACCGTCCGGCTGGTGGAAATGCAGGCCGAGTCCGGCGCCATCGCCGCCGTGCACGGCGCCCTGGAAACCGGCGCGCTGGCCACCAGCTTCACCTCCTCCCAGGGGCTGATGCTGATGATCCCCACCATGCACCGGATCGCCGGCGAGCGGCTGCCGGGCGTGCTGCACGTGGCCAGCCGCACCGTGGGGTCCCACGCCCTGTCCATCTTCGGCGATCATTCCGACGTGATGAACTGCCGGCAGACCGGCTTTGCCCTGCTTTCCACGGGCAGCGTCCAGGAAGTGATGGACCTGGCCGGCGTGGCGCACCTGGCGGCGATTAAGGCGCGCATCCCCTTCATCCACTTCTTTGACGGCTTCCGCACCTCCCACGAGCTGAACAAGGTGGAGGAGATGGACGAAAACGCCCTGCGGTCCCTGCTGGACACGGACGCGCTGGACGCTTTCCGCGCCCAGGCGCTCAACCCGGAGCATCCGATGATCCGCGCCACGGTGCAGAACCCGGACATTTTCTTCCAGGTCCGCGAGGCGAACAACCTGGACTATCAGGCCCTGCCCGGCATCGTCGAGGAGTACATGGAAAAGATCTCCGCCCTGACCGGCCGCGAATACCATCTGTTCAATTATTTCGGCGCGCCGGACGCCTCCCGGGTGATCGTCGCCATGGGCTCCGTCTCCGGCTGCGTCCGGGAAACGGTGGACGCCCTCAACGCCCGGGGGGAAAAGGTCGGCTTCCTGCAGGTGCACCTGTACCGGCCCTTTGACATCGGCCGCTTCCTGCAGGCGCTGCCCACCGCCTGCCGCGCCGTCGCCGTGCTGGACCGCACCAAGGAAATGGGCAGTACCGGCGACCCGCTGTACCTGGACGTCTGCAGCGCCCTGCGCGGCCGGGCGGACATGACGGTGGTGGGCGGCCGCTACGGCCTGTCCTCCAAGGACACCACCCCCGCCCAGATCGCCGCCGTGTTTGAAAACCTCAAAGCGGAGCGGCCCCTGAACAGCTTCACCATCGGCATCGAGGACGACGTCACCCGCCTGTCCCTGCCGGAAGGGGAGCCGCTGTACCCTGAAACCCCCGGCCTGATCAGCTGCAAGTTCTGGGGCCTGGGCTCCGACGGCACCGTCGGCGCCAACAAGAACACCGTGGAAATCATCAACAGCCACACGGACAAGTTCGCCCAGGCCTACTTTGAGTACGACGCCAAGAAATCCTACGGGGTGACCAAATCCCACCTGCGGTTCGCGGACACCCCGATCCTGTCCTCCTATTACGTCAAATCGGCCGATTTCATCGCCTGCCACAACCCGACCTACATCGAGCGCTACGACATCGTTTCCGAGCTCAGGCAGGGCGGCACCTTTCTGCTCAACTGCCCCTGGACCCCGGAGGAACTGGCGGCGCACCTGCCCGCCAAAGCCAAGCGGGAACTTTTCCAGAAGCAGATCCGCCTGTACACCATCGACGCGGGCCGCATCGCCCGGGAGCTGGGCCTGGGCAGCCACGCCAACACCGTACTGCAGGCCGCCTTCTTCCGCCTGGTGCCCGTCATCCCCATGGAGGAAGCCATCGGCTACATGAAGGCCGCCGCGGAAAAGACCTATTTCGCCAAGGGCGAAGACGTCGTCCGGCGCAACCTCGCCGCCATCGACGCCGGGGTCAGCTCCGCCGTCAAGGTGGACATCCCGGATGAATGGCGCGCCGCGCAGGACGCCCCGGCCCCGGCCCGTTCCGTGCCCCGGGTGGTCACCGAAATCCTGGAGCCCCTGAACGCCCAGAAGGGCGACAGCCTGCCCGTCAGCGCCCTGATGCGCTACAAGGACGGCGTCATGGACATGGGCCTGACCGCCTACGAAAAGCGCGGGATCGCCGCGCAGATCCCCGTCTGGGACCCGAATCTGTGCCTGCAGTGCAACCGCTGCAGCTACGTCTGCCCCCACGCGGTGATCCGTCCCTATCTGCTGACTGAGGAAGAGGCAAAAGCCGCGCCGGCCGGCCTTCAGGCCGTTCCGGCCAAGGGAAAAGAAGCGGCCGGGCTGCTGTTCACCCTGCAGGTGAGCGGGCCGGACTGCACCGGCTGCGGCAGCTGCGCGAACGTCTGCCCCGCCAAGGAAAAAGCCCTCACCATGACGCCCGCCGCCGAAGCGGCGGATACCTCCGCCGCCTGGGCATACGCCCTGCGTCTGCCCGACAAGCAGGACCGCTTTGACCCCTACACCGTCAAGGGCAGCCAGTTCCGCCGCCCCCTGCTGGAGTTCTCCGCCGCCTGCGCCGGCTGCGGGGAAACCCCTTACGCCAAGCTCCTGACCCAGCTGTACGGGGACCGGATCTTCTGGGCCAACGCCACCGGCTGCTCCCAGGCCTGGGGTTCGGCCATGCCCGGCATCCCCTATACGGTCAACCCCCGGGGGCACGGCCCGGCCTGGTCCAATTCCCTGTTTGAGAACAACGCGGAGTTCAGCCTGGGCATGGCCCTGTCCATCCGACAGCAGCGCGAAGGGGTCCGGGCGATGGTCGCGGCCGCCCGCGGTCACGCGGACGATCCGGCCCTGTGCCGGGCGATGGACGACTGGCTAAACACCTTTGACGACTTTGACCGTTCCCCCGCGGTCAGCCGCCGCCTGATCGAAGCGCTGGAAGCGCACCCGGGCGAGGAAACCGCGGCGATCCTCCGCCGGCGGGACCAGCTGGTCAAGAAGACCTTCTGGATGTACGGCGGGGACGGCTGGGCCTACGACATCGGCTTCGGCGGCCTGGATCACGTGGTCGCCAGCGGGGAAAACATCAACGTTCTGGTGGTGGATACCGAGGTCTACTCCAACACCGGCGGCCAGTCCTCAAAGGCCACGCCCATCGGCGCGGTGGCCCAGTTCGCTGCCGCCGGCAAGAAGAGCCCCAAGAAGGACCTGGGCGCCATCCTGATGACCTACGGCCGGGTATACGTGGCCCAGGTCGCCATGGGGGCGGACAACGCCCAGCTCCTCAAGGCCATCCGGGAGGCCCAGGAATTCGACGGTCCCAGCGTCATCATCGCCTACGCCCCCTGCCAGGAGCACGGCCTGCGCTGCGGCGCGGCCCGGGTGCAGGACGAGATGAAAAAGGCCGTCGACGCCGGCTACTGGTTCCTCTACCGCTGTCATCCCGACCGGACGCCCCGCTTCACGCTGGACTCCAAGGCCCCCACCCTGCCCTACGAGACGTTCCTGGACGGCGAGGTCCGCTACAGCGCCCTGCGCCGGACCTTCCCGGACAACGCCGATACCCTCTTCGCCCAGGGCGCGGCCCAGGCCAAAGAGCGGTACGAAAAATACAAAAAGATGGCCGAGCAGTCCTGACGGCGCCGGCCGTGCGCGTGCAAAAACGCCGGGTGATCGGATGATCACCCGGCGTTTTGCTCTGTGGAATAAATCAGTCAGCGCAGCCCGACACATCGGATCACAGACGCGGTCCCGGCGGCCGGTTCAGCGGAACCCGCCGCTCCCGATGTCATCGCCTGGCGAAGGCGTTTTCATACGTAAGCAAAATCACCTGGCCGTCCGCGTCGGTGAGGGTATCGGGAACGCCGTTGGCGTCGGTATCCTCAATCCGGATCAGGACGTCGCTTTCATCCTTTTCCCTCTTTTCGCTTTCGATCACGACGCGGTATTCGCCGGTTTTCGTCAGCGCGCAGTACCGGAGCGCCTCCTCCGCGCCGCCCAGGGGCATCGACTCGACGGTCTCTTCCTGCCCCTGATCCATGCCGGAATCCCTGCGGAGGATGGTCACGGAGCGCAGCCCGGACCCGGACGCCATGCTGAGCCAGAGCTGCGGGTCGCCGTTCTCCGCGAAACGGACGCGGAACCAGCTGAGCATTTTCGGGCTGGCGGGAACTCCCTCCGGCACCTGCGCGTCCGCGACGGCGGCCGCTTCCCGGTCCATATTCTGTTCGGTGTCCGCCAGCGAGCGCGCCGCTTCCTCATATCCGGCCTGCGTGCTTTCCATCGATACGATTTCGCCTTCCAGCATGGCCGTGATGTCCGCTATCATCCCGGCCAGCTCCGGGTCGCCGGTTTCTTCCAGCAAACCAGCGACGCCTTCCAGCGCGGCCCTGGCGTCGTCCATCGTCCGGATGGTCTCCTCAAACGCCGGCTGTTCATCGGCATTGAATCCAACGGAAGGAGCGGCGTCCTTCGGAACGTTCTCCCCCAGGATGGTCACCCGGACCGGCACAAACCGAACCCCTTCGTTTTCCCGGGCCTCCCCGTCCTGGCCCGCCAAAGCGGTCATCCCGATGGAATAAGTCCCAGCCGGGGCATGAGAACTCACGTGAAACGAAACCACCGCCGGCAGATTGCCGGGAAAATAAAACCCGTCCTGATCCGGTAGGTCGCTTGCCGATATAAGGGTAAAGACCGCATGGTCGTAGGACAGCGCGCACAGGACCTCACCCGGATGGCCGGTACCCTCGTCCGGAAAAAAAACCACATCAATATCGTCCCCGGGGCGGCAGACGATCGAGTCCTCCTGCGCGAAAGCGGTCCCGGGAATCAAAACGGTCAGGCACAGCGCCAGACACAGAAACAGCGCAAACGGGCGTTTCATCATGAAATCCTCCTGCCGATACCGTCCCACCGCCTGGCAAAAGCCCGGACAGATCAGCCTCATCCGATGCAAACACAGGTTCCGCCGGCGGTCATCTTTCCCCCGTCCGGATGAAGCGGATCAGTTCCTCCGCATCGTCAAAATCATCGTAATCGCCGACAATTCCTTCCCGGTGGTACACAACGCCCGCTTTCTCATTCCGTTCAAGACAGTTGAGCAGCTCCTCTTCCCCGTATCTTCTGGCGAACAGGGTAAACCCGTACGGCTTCACTTTGGACAGCAGCCCCTTCCGGCAGTCCGCTTCGCATTCATAGCAGTGCTCCAGCCGCTTCTCCATCGAGCACCTTCTGTTTTCGCACCAGTCCCTGTCCGGGCACTCGCCGGACCGGCACCCGCCGCACCGCACGTTTTCGCTGCACAAACAGCACGCCAGCCCGCACCGGGCGATTCCGAGTTCTCTTTTCATGGTTTCCTTCTTTTCGGCGCTTTTCGCCTGAATACATGATCAGGGGCAAAACCGATCTTTTTCCCTGGCGTTCCAATCATCCATACTATACAATCCGGGAGATACCCTGACAGATCACTGCTTCTCCCCATCGTTCTCCGATTCTGTTTTTTCCCTGTCCAGCGCTTCAATGAGCGCGTCATCCTGGATAATTTCCATGGAGGGCGCTTTCTCCTGATACAGCTTGATCGCCGCTTCGTTCACCAGCTGAGAATACAGGCTGTCCCTGATCTTATTGCGCACTTCTTCCGGCATCGGCAGGGCGCCCGCTTCCGCGTCGCTCATGTAGTACAGGACGTGGATGCCGTAGGTTCCCACCACCGGCAGGGAATGACTGCCGGGCGCCGCCATGGCTTCCGAGAACGCGGCGTCCTTGAACGCCGGATCCCACATGATGCTCTTTTCATGCACCCGGTAGCCCACCGCGGGATCCAGACCCGGGTCCTCGTTGTACTGGGCGATCAGGCTTTCAAAGGATTCGCCGGCGGCCAGACGCGCTTCGATATCGTCCAGCTCCGCCTTCTTGCTGGCCAGCACCGCTTCCCTCGCGGCTTCCATCGCCAGACGGGCTTCCTCCACCTGTTCCTCGGTCACCGGGGCTTCAGCGGCAGGCGCTTCGGTGGCGGCGGGCGCTTCCGTGGCGGCGGCAGCGGCTTCCGCGGCGGCCTTCTGTTCTT
>CAMJXZ010000109.1 GCA_946409855.1 uncultured Clostridia bacterium
AACCATTTTAAAAAATTTGTATTTAATGACAATTTTTTAACAGAAACGTTAACCTGTTGTCTTAAAGACGGACCTTTGATTCCTCAATTCCGTCAACAGGCGTTTTTGTTTTTTATTCCGAACGTCTTGATCTCATGTGGATTATGTCATCAGAGGAGTTTCTGAAAGAGTGTGTTACGAATAAAACCGGCAAAAATGCAGGGAAGCATAGCATCTGGTTTAACGGAAACCGTACCGATCCGAAGAGTGGTGTCAAAAAGGAATACTGCAAAAAACAATTTGAGCGGTATATCTGCAACGACTTTTCAAGGTTTCATTAGTCATACACCTTGCAGCGGTATATATCAACTCCTGCATCGATACAGAAATTTGTGACCCAAATAACGAATTGCCCGCCGCGCTTAACACTGCCTTCCCATCCGCCGCGGCTGATCAGCAATGACAAAATCCGCGGCGCACGCCGCGGCCGACTTCCCCGAATCGTCTTTACATCGTGTCCGATCCGCGGTATGATTCGTACAGGAAGGATGATCCGCTGAATCCGCTGCCGGAAAACACAGAAAGAAAGGAAGCGCAAGATCCTGTGAAAACCGCCTGGAAAACGATAGGGATCCTGCTGCTGTGCGCGGGGGTGATGCTGGCGGCTCGGGACACCACTGCCGGCGGCGGGCCGGTCCTGCTCTTTGAGGATTCTTTTGACGGAACGGCGCTGGACAGCGCCAAATGGGCCCCCTGCCCGGACTGGGTACGCCAGGACGGGCTGTCGGTATGGGACAAAAGACTGGTCCATCTCAACGGCGAAGGGCAGCTCGTCCTGCGCGCGGAATGGGATGAGGCCGCCGGCCGTGTCCGGGCGGGCGCGGTCCGGACGATGGGCCTTTTTTCCGCCGGGTACGGGTATTATGAAGCCTTGATCCGCTTTCCTTCGGCCCCCGGCATCTGGGGCGCCTTCTGGATGATGTGCGGGGATGTTTCTCATGAGGGAAACGGCGCTCGCGACGGGGTGGAAATCGATATCATTGAAACGATCGCCAATGAAAGAGGCGCCAGCAATTCCGCCCTTCACTGGGACGGGTACGCCGGCGCCCATCAGTCCCTGACCTCAGGGGAATACGGTTTTGACATATACGACGGCCGGTTCCACACCTTTGGCCTGGACCGGACCAGCGAAGGGTATCGTTTTTACGTGGACGGTGTCCTGGCCTGGCAGGTCATGGACGGCCGCTGCTCCCCCTGCCCTGAAAACGGGTATATGAAGCTGACCCTGGAATCCGCCGCGTGGGCGGGCGGCGGAACGGACGCCTGCAAGCTGGTGCTGCCCGCGGAAATGCAGGTGGACTATGTGCGGGTTTATTCATCCAGGCCGGAGTGAGCGCCCGCGTTTGCGCCGTCGGTTTTTCTTTCCTCATCCGTCCTGTTCTGTCCGCCCTTCGGTCCGGCGCCGCGCGCCGGGCCTTTTCTTTTTCCGATGCAAAAAACCCGCGCCGGAAAGGCGCGGTTTTTTTGCGCGGGAACAGGTCATCCTGCTGTTTCGTTATCCGGGAACAGAGAAAGTTTCCTTTTCAGCCCGGACGGCGCGGACAAGCGGACAGCCGGCCGGACGCGGCGCGGCAGCGCGCGCCCGTTTCAGGAGTTTTCTCTCGGGTTCCTCGTCAGGGCGCAAGCCGGATCACATTCCAGGAAAGAGCCGGCAGCCGCACGGTGAGCGTTCCGCCGTCGCAGCACGCGCCGGTTTCCAGGCAGGGCGTGACATTATCGGGGTTTTCCTCGGTATTGACCGCCTTCACATCATCATGGTGCAGCACGATGTGCTCCTTCACCTTCAACGCTCCGAAGGCCCTGAGATCGCAGTCCAGCCGGATATCTTCCTTCATATCCCGGTTGACGGCGAAGATGGTCACGGCGCCGTCCTCCGCCATGGTGGCGACGGCGTCCACCAGGGGCACCCCTTCATAGTCTTTGCAGTCGTACACCGGGGATTGCAGGATGGGCCGCAGGGCCGTGCCCCGGCCATAGCGGCTGGCGTGCATGTAGGGATAGAAGATGGTCTGCGCCCAGCAGCCGCCGCCGTTCCTGGTCATAATGGGGGCAATGACATTCACCAGCTGGGCCAGACAGGCCACCTTCACCCGGTCCGCGTTTTTGAGGAAGGTGATCAGGATGGCGCCGGCCAGCAGCGCGTCCTCAAAGTTGTACACGTCCTCCAGCAGCGGCAGCGCCCGGCCCCACTTGTCAGCCTTGAGCACTTCCTTGTCCTGCTCATTGGAATGATACCATACGTTCCATTCGTCAAAGGACAGATTCAGCTTTTTCCTGGCATGCTTTCGGCCGCCTACCGCGTCGCAGATGGCCACCACTTCCTTGATGAAATCATCCAGATCCATACTGCGGGCCAGGAAGCCGGGGGTATCGCCGGTGGGGTTGCCGTAGTAGCGGTGCAGAGACACATAATCCACGTTTTCGTAGCATTCCATCAGCATCTCATATTCCCAGGCGCCGTAGGTGGGCATGTCGTGCGCGGCGGACCCGCAGGCCACCAGCTCGATGGAAGGATCCACCCATTTCATCATCTTGGCGGCTTCGTTGGCGGTGCGGCCATACTCATAGGCGGTCTTGTGGCACATCTGCCAGGGGCCGTCCATCTCATTGCCCAGGCACCACAATTTGATGCCGAAGGGATCCTTCCGGCCGTTCCGGATCCTCAGATCGCTCCAGAAGCTGCCGCCCCTGTGGTTGGCGTATTCCACCACATTCCGGGCGGCGTCAGCGCCCCGGGTGCCCAGGTTCACAGCATACATGACCTCGCTGTTCGCCTTTTTCGCCCAGGCCGCAAACTCATGCAGGCCTACTTCGTTGGTTTCGGTGGTGCCCCAGGCCAGGTCCAGCCGCCGGGGACGATCCGCGGCGGGGCCGACGGAATCCTCCCAGTTGAAGCCGGAAACGAAATTCCCCCCGGGATAGCGCACCACCGGCACGCCGATCTGACGCACCTTTTCCAGCACGTCTTTGCGGAACCCAAGCTCATCCGCTTCGGGATGACCGGGTTCGTAAATGCCGCCGTACACCGCGCGGCCCAGATGCTCGATAAAAGAGCCGTAAATACGGGGGTCAACCGCGCCGATGGCAAAATCTCTGTCCAGGATCATGGTGGCTTTTTTCATAAGTATCCTCCCGTTTTTATCCTTTTACCGCGCCCGCGGTCATGCCTTCCACGATGAACCTCTGCGCCAGCAGATAAATCAGCAGCAGCGGCAGAATGGCAAAGCAGGAGCCCGTGATCATCAAATCATAGTTGTTGCCGTACGGGGACCAGAGGGTATTCAGGCCGATGGGAATGGTGTATTTTTTCATGTCGGACAGTACCAGCATAGGCCACAGCAGCGCGTTCCACGCGCCCATGCCGGTGAGCACCGCCATGGAAGCGTAAGCCGGCTTCATGACAGGCATAATGATGCGGAAGAAAGTGCCGTACTCCGTGCATCCGTCCACACGGGCGGCTTCTACCAGCTCGTAAGGCACGTTGGTGAGGAACTGGCGGAAAAAGAAGACGGCGCTCATGCTGATCAGGAAGGGCAGCATCACCCCGGCGTAGCTGTTGCGAAGCCCCATCGCGTTCACCTGCGTGTACATGGGCAGCATCAGGATTTCAAGGGGCACCATCATGACCAGGAGCACGCACATGAACATGACGTTCTTTCCCTTGAAATCATACTTGGAAAACCCGTAGGCAACCATGGAAGAGAGCACCAGGGTGAGCACGGTCTGCAGGGTCACCACTTTCAGGCTGTTCAGGTACCATAGAAAATAATCGTGCGGATTGTATTCCCCGTTGCTCATGACGCCCGTGAAAAGATAGCGCCAGGCCCTGGTGTGCAGCAGTTCAGGCGCGGGATTCAGGTTCAGCCCGCTGACGAACAGCTCCGCGCCGCCTTTGAAGGTACCCAGCACCAGCGCATACAGCGGGATGATGAACAGGATGCTCAGCAGGATAAAGAAAACAGACAACGTGATTTTTCCCGCCCAATGGGGGCGTTCCTTGATTTGCTGCATGTTCACTCCTCCTTTCTGCCGATGGTGCCGGTAATGAACAGCTGGGCCACCGTGATGATCATGGCGCCGATCAGAAGCACCAGGCCGACGGCGGACGCGAAGCCGAATTTATCCACCTTTTCAAAGCCGTAGCGGTACAGGTAGCCCACGATCGTCAGCCCGTAATTCTTGGGAGAATTGTTGCCGCCGAAAATCATGTAGCTTTCCGTGAACATGGCAAGGCCGGCGTAAATGGAGATGGTGAGCACGTAAATGGTGGTGGGCTTGAGCAGGGGCAGGCAGATCTTCGTGAATTTCTGCACGCCGTTGGCGCCGTCGATCTCTGCCGCCTCGTACAGCTCGTTGGGAATGGATTTGAGGCCGGCCATATAATACAGCATGTTCATGCCCGTCCAGCGCCAGAAGCACAGAAGCACCATGGCAAACATGGAGGTCCCCGCACCCTTCAGCCAGGTAATGGGCTCCAGGCCGAACAAACCGCGCACCTGATTCATCAGCGCGCCGTCCAGCTCGGAAAACATCATGCGGAAGATGATACCGGCCACCACGACGGAGCAAAGCACCGGCATGAACGCCACGGTTTTGAACAGCTTGCCCGTCTTGGCGATCTTCATTTCCGCCAGATAGGCCAGCAGCATGGGCAGCGGGATCAGGATGGCGCAGGTAAGCACCATGTAGGTGACGGAATTCTGTACGGCGGTATAAAAGTTTTTATTGGCAAACAGATCCCTGTAGTTTTTCAGCCCGATCCAGGAGGTGCCGCTTCCCTTGATATCCTGAAAGCTCATGAGGATCGTCGAAATCAGGGGATAGGCGAAGAAAATCAGGAAGGTGAAGATAAACGGCGCGACAAACACGTAAGGAGCCGCCTTCTGATAGTACAGCAGGTCCTTGTTCAGGGCGACAAAGACGACAGCCAGCGCCAGACCGGCCAGCATAATCCACAGTCTGTAGCGGGCAATGCCGAACCAGAGATTCTGAAACAGCGAATAGCTCTTCCCCTCTTCCAGCTTGCTGAAAAAAAACGGGCTCAGATCCCCCTGCGTATCATAAGCCTTGTCAAACCGAACGGCCTTCCCCTGAAGAGAGAATAATCCCGCCAGGCCGATCACCAGCATCAGCGCGCCGATGATCACCAGCGCAGCGCCGCGCCTGCGCCGGCGGTGTCCTCCCGGCAAGTTTGCCTGAACCTGCATTGCCATACCCCTTTCCTGTTTTCCCCCGGATACCGCGCATCCGCCTGCGGGGAAGAGTCTGTTCTGCGGCGGCGCTCCTCACGCGGGGCCCCGCCGCATGGAGAAAAGCGCATGGAAGCGTTTGCTTCCATGCGCAGGGAAGATGAATCAGAACAGATCGCTGTCGATGGAATCCTGCGCGGCTTCCAGTGCTTCAGCGGTGTCCGTGCCGTCCACGTACACATCGTTCCACAGGGTGGTGCCCAGATAGCTGTTGATGGTGGGGCTGATGGAGGTGGAGAGGATGTAGCCGATCTCGTCCTTAATCGGGATCAGGGCGTCGATGGGATAGCCGATAAAGTACTGGTTGAACTTGTTGTCATCCGTCTTCATGATGGAGGCGTCGTCCCAGATGGAGGTGTTGCAGGGGTCGAATCCCAGCACAGACCAGATCTGCGCTTCGCCTTCGGGAGAAACCTTGGCGAACGCCAGGAATTCAGCGCACATTTCGGGATTGGTGCCGTTGGCGTAAACCACGGTGCCGGTGCCGCCCTGACCGATGGAGTGGGGCTGGCCTTCTTCAAACACGGGAGCGGGCGCGACGACGTAGCGGCCTTTACAGTTTTCGCCGATTTCATCGGTGAAGCGGCTCATGAACCAGAAGGGCATGATCACGCTGGCGATCTTGTTGTTGGCGATATAGGCCTTGCCTTCTTCGGTGTCAGGCTGACCGCCGGGGCAGACCTGGCAGATGCCGGCTTCCAGCCAGCTCTTCTGGGTGTCGATGATCTTGGCCACTTCAGGGGTGTTGATGAAGGCGTGTTCGCCGTCCTGCCAGTCCTTGCCCTGCTGGGCGAGCATCAGGGAGGCGACCCACTGGGTGCTGGTTTCCACGGTGCCCATCCAGGCGTCCGGCACGGCGGCCTTCAGCTTGATGCCGGCTTCCTTCCAATCGTCCCAGGTCTTGATGTCTTCGTAGTTGATGCCGGCGCTCTTGAGCAGTTCGACATCATAGAAGGAGACCATCGCGCCGACGTGCAGGGGAGCGCCGTAATACTTGCCGTCCTTGGCGTAGATTTCCAGACGGGCCTTGACCAGATCGGCGATGTAGGGAGAAAGGGCGGGGGTCAGGTCCAGCAGCTTGTCGGAATAAGCCAGGATGTTGGGGAACTGGCCCAGCTCGACGTCCACCATGTCCGGGGCGCCTTCATCCGCCTGCAGGGCGACCTTGAACTTGTTGTGCATGTCGTCATAGCCGATGGTGGTCACTTCCACGGCGATGGGACGGTCCGGATAAACGGAGTTCCAGCGCTCAGCGGCTTTCTCAAAGAATTCCTGGTGCTGGGCGATGAAGGTCCACATGGTGAAGGTGGTTTTCTCCGCTTCGGCGGAAGCGAAGGACACCGCGCCGAGCATCAGGCACAGCGTCAGCAGCAGAGCGAATACTTTCTTCATGGGGTAGTCCTCCTTTTTATTTTTGAATAGCGATGAACCCGCTACTCAATTCTCATTTATTGCCATTAACGATAACATTATCGTTAATGTTGAAGCAAATAAAGATAACAGACTCCTCGTTTTACGCACAACATGAAAGGAAATTAATGAAATGTCTTCCGTGTGGCCGGTCGGTGTCCCTAAGAAATGTTCATCGTTAACATTAACGTTAATGTTCTTGTCAGGATTATAATATCATGCTATAATAGAATTGTCAAGGAGTTTTGTGAAATTATTTTCTCCAATTTTATTTCCGGGAGCGCGCTTAAAGAATGAAAAGAAAGAGCGAAAAAAGAGTAACGCTGCAGGATATTGCCAGGGAAACCGGCTACTCTGTCAACACCGTTTCCCACGCCCTGCGCAACAAAAGCGACATCTCCCCCGAAACCAGCCAGTCGATCCGCCGCATCGCGGACCGGATGGGCTATTCCATCAACCAGATCGCCAGTTCCCTGCGTTCCGGGCGGACGCATATATTCGCCGTGATCCTGGGCGGCATGTCCAACCCGTTTTACGGCATCATGGCGGACACGATACAGAACGCCGCCCGGGAAAAGGGCTATTCGCTGATCATCATGTGTTCCCGGGACGACGCAAAGCTTGAGCTTTCCCTGGTGGAGCAGGCCATTTCCCGCTGTGTGGACGGCGTGCTCCTGTTCCCCACGTCGAGCAGCCAGCCGACCATTCAGCGGCTGAAGGCCGCCCACATGCCTTTTGTGCTCATGTCCCGCTTCTTTTCGGAAGGCGAGGCGGACTGTGTTGTGTGCGATGAATTCCAGGGCGCGTATCTGGCGACCCGGCACCTGATAGAGACCGGGCACCGCAAACTGGCGTTCATTTCATCCAACAACGTCCTGTATTCCAGCGATATGCGGCTTCAGGGCTTTCAGCGCGCCTGCGATGACGCCGCCATCCCGGTAACGGATCAGTGCGTGTTCATATCATCCCGCAATATCATCGATCACGATCAAATGGATTCCTGGTATCTGATGCTTGCGGAAAAGCTGAAAAGCCTGAAAGCCAGCGGGTTTGACGGCTTGTTCGTTTTCTGCGATGTGGAAGCCTGGCACGTGCTTTCCGCCATACAAAAATCCGGCGCGCTGCACCGGAATGACTTCGGCATCGTCGGCTTCGATAATCTGGAGGGTTCCCTGTCATTCCCCATTTCCCTGTGCAGCATAGACTGCAGCTTTGAACAGATGGCCCGGGCCGGGGTCAAAATCCTGCGGGACCGTATTCACGGCGATTCCCAGCCGCCCGTCAAAATCGTTTGCCCGGTAAAGCTGGTTTGCCGGAAAAGCTGCATAAAATGATAAAAAAAGAAGCCGGGCGAGCGGCCCGCGGCCTTTTGCCGGCTGCCCGTATCGGCACAGCCGTGTACCGCCTCGCCGCCGCGTTCATCCGTGTGACTGCCGCCGTGTTTATTATTGACAGAATTCGTCCGGCCTGCCACAATTGCGTTGACAATCGCCGCCGATTGCGATAGACTGTACCCGGTAAGCTCTCATTTCTGACCCGCAAGGAGGAATTAAGATATGAAGAAACCTGTAGTGCTGGTGGTCATGGACGGCGTGGGCGAAACCCCCGTGGAACTCGGCAACATGGTCCTGAAGGCCACCACCCCCACCCTGGATGAATTCAAGGCCACCTGCCCCTGGCAGTGCATCAAGGCCCACGGCGGCGCCGTCGGCCTGCCCACCGACGACGACATGGGCAACAGCGAGGTCGGCCACAACGCGCTGGGCTGCGGCCAGATCTATTCCCAGGGCGCCAAGCTCGTCAACGAGAGCATCGAGTCCGGCGCGATCTATCTGAGCAAGACCTGGCAGGACCTGGTGGGCTCCGTGGCGGCCAAGGGCACGACCCTGCACTTTATCGGCCTGCTCTCCGACGGCAACGTGCACTCCAACATCTCCCACCTGATCGCCATGCTGCGCGAGGCGAAGAATGAGGGCGTGAAGAAGGTGCGCGTCCACACCCTGCTCGACGGCCGCGACGTGCCCGCCACCTCCGCCCTGGAGTACATCGGCCAGCTGGAGACGGTGCTCAAAGAGCTCAACGACGCCACCTTTGACGGCCGGATCGCTTCCGGCGGCGGCCGCATGCAGATCACCATGGACCGCTACCAGGCCAACTGGGCCATGGTGGAGGCGGGCTGGAACGTGCATGTCCATGGCCAGGGCCGGCAGTTTGCCTCCGCGGCCAAGGCCATCGAGACCCTGCGCTCCGAGACCGGCGCGATCGACCAGGATCTGCCCGCCTTTGTCATCGCCGAGGACGGCAAGCCCGTGGGCGCGATGCAGGACGGCGACAGCGTGATCCTGTTCAACTTCCGCGGCGACCGCGCCCTGGAGATCTCCATGGCCTTCGACGGCGACGCCTCCTTCGACAAGTTTGACCGCGGCGTGATCCCGCAGGTCAAGTACGCCGGCATGCTGGAGTACGACGGCGACCTGCACATCCCGCACAACTTCCTGGTCAATCCGCCGCAGATCCGCGACACCCTGACCGAGCTGCTGGTGGCGGCGGGCATCAAGGAGTACGCCGTGTCCGAGACCCAGAAATACGGCCATGTGACCTACTTCTGGAACGGCAACCGCTCCGGCAAGGTCTCCGAGGAGCTGGAGGACTACTGCGAGATCCCCAGCGACGTGCGCTCCTT
>CAMJXZ010000110.1 GCA_946409855.1 uncultured Clostridia bacterium
CCTCCATGGCGGGCACATACAGAGCGGAGGGATTGAAGTATCCCTCCGTCATGCATTCATATGCCGCCTGTGCCGCCTGGGGACAGACCCGGGTGGTGGCGCTGTTGTCCAGATAAATCATTTGGAATCCGATCCTGTCAGTTGATTTCGTAGGAACCGCGCGGCACCGCGCCGCGGATCAGTTCCACCATTTCCTCGCTGGGCTCCATAATGACGATGTGCTTTTCCTGGTCCTTCTCATAGTAGATGTAGAACAGGTTGCCGTCCCGGTTGGCGAACCAGTTTTTGCGCTGGATGCCGGGCTGGTTGATGTAGCGGTTGAAGGAGCCGGAGGCCACCTGCCCGCAGGCCTTGATGTTCTTTAAATTCATGGTCCCCAGGGCCTTGCGCTTTTTGTTGTTGTACACGGCGGCAAAGTCCAGGGCGCCGTTCGTAAAGGTATACTCGTATTCGGTGCGCAGCCGGTCCTTGAACAGGAACACCAGCACCGCCGAGCCGATCATCAGCAGCGTGAACAGAAGGTTCACCAGCCCGCCCACGACGCCTTCCTGCGCGAAAGCCGTCAGCACGTTGTTCAGCATCAGGACCCCCAAAAAACCGTTGATCACGATCAGGATCCATGCCACCGCCAGCATGATGGACGAGCCCGTCTGCCTGCGGCTGGAAACCGCTTCTTCCCTGAATTGATCGATCATACGTTTCTGCCCGCGCGCCGGCCGGCGCGCGGCCTCCTTTCAAGGCTGTTTAAAATAGAACACGCTGTTTAAAGAAAGAATATGAGCAGGATCACGGCGCCCACGATCAGGCCGCCGAGCACCTCCAGCGGGGAATGGCCCACCAGCTCCTTGAGCTTTTCGTCGGTCAGGGGCTTTCCCTCCACGAAGAGCTCCTCCAGGATGCGGTTGATGATCTGCCCCTGCTTGCCGGTTTCATAGCGCACCCCCATGGCGTCGTAGATGACGATCGCCATCAGGGAAAAAGAGATCGCGAAGGCGGCGCTGTCAAACCCGTTCGTCAGCCCTTCCGCCACCGTAAGCGCCAGCACAAACGCCGTATGGGAGCTGGGCATCCCGCCGGACCCCCAGGCCCTGCGCCAGTTGATCTTTTTCTCGATCGCCCAGTAGATGAAAAACTTGATGACCTGCGCCGCGAACCACGCGCACACCGCGCAGATCAGCGGCCTGTTCGCAAACAGCTGCGGAAAAAACACAGGATCACCCCCGTCAATGATTCCTCTGCACGCATTCCTGCGCGATGCCGCACAGGAAGTCCGCTTTATCCCCGAAGGCCTCCCGGAGACGCCCGCAGGCTTCCTCCGTCAGCCGGGCCACGTCCGCCCGGGCCTGTTCCTCCCCGTAGAGGGCGGGCCAGGTCAGCTTGCCTTCCGCCGTGTCCTTGCCGGTGTGCTTGCCCAGCGCGGCCTCGCTGCCGGTCCGGTCCAGCAGATCGTCCCGGATCTGGAACGCGAGCCCGAACAGGCGGCCAAAGGCGCTGCCCGCGGCCAGCTGCCCTTCATGGGCCCCGGCCAGGATCAGCCCGGCCTCCATCGGCGCGGTCAGCAGGCACGCCGTTTTCAGCCGGTGGATGGACGAAACCAGCTCCGGCGAAGGTTCCTGCCCTTCATGGGCCAGGTCCAGGCACTGGCCGGCGATCATCCCCCGGACGCCGGCGGCGCCGGCGACCGCCCGGGCGGCGGCCAGGGTTCCCGGATGGTCCGAAGAAAGCATTTCTTCCATCGCCAGGTTCAGCAGCCCGTCGCCCGCCAGCACCGCCATCCCTTCCCCGTAGACCACGTGGCAGGTGGGCTTGCCGCGGCGGAGGGTATCGTTGTCCATCGCGGGCAGGTCGTCGTGGATCAGGGAATAGGTGTGGATCATCTCCAGGGCGCCGGCAAAGCGCAGGGCCGCCCCGTCCCAGGGAGCGATCAGCTCGTGGGCCGCCAGCAGCAGCACCGGGCGCAGACGCTTTCCGCCGCTCAGAAGGCTGTAGGCCATGGCGTCCCGCAGGGGATGCGGGATGCCGCCCCATTCCTCCCGGGTCACCCGGAGCAGATGGTTTTCCACCGCTTCCCGCAGCGCCCCGTATCGTGCCTCATCCATCATGGCGCGTCCTCCATGGCCGCCGGCTGGCCGTTCTTCAGCTCCAGCATTTTCTTTTCAGCCGCGTCCAGCTCGGCGCTGAGCTCCCGGCCCAGACGGATGCCGGCCTCATAATCCCTGAGCGAAGCGGCCAGGGGCCTTCCGCCCTCTTCCATGCGGCTGACCAGCTCTTCCAGCTGCTGCAGCCTGTCTTCAAAGCTCTTTGTCTTTGCCGCCAAACGGATCCCCCATTTCCTTGCTGATGGTCCTGACGCGGACGGTGCCGTCCTGCATCAGCAGCCGCATCTCTTCGGGCGCCTGGGCGGCCCGGGTCACGGGCGTGCCGTCCAAAGACAGCGCGATCACGTACCCCCGGCGCAGCACACCCTCGGGCCCCAGGCCCTGAAGGGCGCTTTCCAGCTTCTGCAGGGCCGCCTTCTTTTCATCCAGCGCTTCCCACATCCGCTGGTGCAGACGGAGCATGTATTCCCGCACCGCCGCCTGCTGCGCGTTCAGCCGGGTCACAGGATGGCACAGGGCCATCCGCTTTTCCAGGGCGCTGACCTGCGCGGCCTTCAGCAGCAGCGCTTCGTGCGCGTTGCGGAACAGGCGGGACAAAAGCCCTTCCACCATGGCGTCCAGCACCGACCGGTCCTGCACGGCGAGCTCCGCGGCGACGCTCGGGGTCGCTGCCCGGACGTCCGCCGCGAAATCAGACAGGGTGACGTCCGTCTCATGGCCCACGGCGGAAATGACCGGCACGGGGCAGGCGGCGACGGCGCGCACCACGATTTCTTCATTGAAGGCCCAGAGGTCTTCCAGCGAGCCGCCGCCCCGGCCGATGATGAGGACGTCCACCCCCGGCACCCGGGAAAGCTCCCCGATGCCGGCGGCCACGTCCGCCGCGGCGCCTTCCCCCTGCACCAGCGCGGGCCGCAGCAGCAGCTGCACCCCGGGGTTGCGCCGCCGGGCCACCTGGGCGATATCGTGGATGACCGCTCCCGTCCGGCTGGTCACGACCCCGACGATCCGGGGCAGAAGCGGCAGGGGCCGTTTCCTGCTTTCGTCAAAAAGCCCCTCCTGGGTCAGCCGTTTTTTGAGCTGCTCAAAGCGGACGTAGAGGGCGCCAAGCCCGTCCTCCGTCATTTCCCGGGCGTAAAACTGGTAGCTGCCCGACGGCGTATAGAGGGATACGCTGCCGCGCAGCGTCACCCGGCTCCCGTCCGCGGGCGAAAAGGAGAGGGTCATCGCGTCCTGCCGGAACATCACGCACTGGATGCGGGCCTGGTCGTCCTTGAGGGAAAAATACAGGTGCCCCGACACGTGGCGCTTGAAATTGCTGATCTCCCCCTGCAGGGAAATGTCCCGCAGCATCGGGTCGCCGGCCAGGCTGCGGCGGACATACTCGTTCAGGTCGGTGACCGTCAGCGTCCAGCTCATGCCTTGGCGCGGGCTTTGGCCAGGGTGACCACGTTGTCCATCAGCATGGCGACGGTCATCAGGCCGACCCCGCCGGGCACCGGGCTCAGGTAACCGGCGACCGGCTCCACGGAAGCGAAATCGACGTCGCCGGACAGCTTGCCGTTGATCCGGTTGATGCCCACGTCCACCACCGCGGCGCCGGGCTTGACCATGTCCCCGGTGATCAGGCCGGGCCGGCCGGCGGCGACCACCAGGATGTCCGCCTGCCGGGTGACCTGCCCAAGGTCCTTGGTGTGGGAATGGCAGACGGTGACGGTGGCGTTGGCCGCCAGCAGCATCATCGCCACGGGCTTGCCCACGATATTGCTGCGGCCGACCACGACGGCCGTTTTGCCGTCCGTCTCCACCCCGGCCAGGCGGAGCATCCGCATCACGCCCTTGGGGGTGCAGGGCAGCGTCCCGGGCAGGCCCAGCATCAGCTTGCCGGCGTTCAGGGTGTGGAAGCCGTCAGCGTCCTTTTCGGGCCGGATGCAGGCCAGCGCCTGCTGCTCGTCCAGCCCCCGGGGCAGGGGCAGCTGCACCAGGATCCCGTCGATTTTCGGGTCCTCGTTGAGCTGACGGATGATCTTCTCCAGCTCCTGCTGGGTGACCTCCCCGGGGAGGATGATGGTGCGGGAATAAATGCCCGTCTTCTCGCAGGCCTTGCCCTTGTTGCGCACATATGTCTGGCTGGCGGGATCGTCCCCCGCCAGGATCACGGCCAGGCCGGGGGTGACCCCCTGCTTTTTGAGTTCTTCCACCTGAGCCCTGACTTCTTCAAGGGCTTCCTCCGCGTAAATCCTACCGTCCAGCAGCTGAGCCATGTCCGTTCATCCTTTCCAAACCGATGTGGGCGACGCCCACGGCATTGTCCCCCGAAAGCTCGGGTTTCCCGAAATAAAGCGAAAGCGGCAGCCTGCGTTTCCGGACCCGGTCCGTCAGAAGCGCCCGCATCCGCGCGGAGCTCATCACCCCGCCGAACATCAGGGCATTGTGCAGCCCGGTCGCTTCCGCCGCGTGACTGAGCAGCCGCAGCACCGTGCGGCACAGCACATCGTACGTTTCCGCGGCGATCTGCCCGGGGTCCGTCTGTCCCGCCCGGATCATGCGGGTCAGCTGCGCTTCCGCGCCCGACAGATGGCAGCCCGCGGGCCCGGCCGAAACCGGCACCAGCCCCCGGGCCTGCCGGCCCTCCGCCAGCTGCTCCAGATACGGCCCCGCCGGGAAGGGAAGGCCCAGCATCACGCCGACCCGGTCCACCAGCTGGCCGGCGTGCAGATCCAGCGAGGAGGAAATTTTCCTGATTTCGCCGCCCTGTACGGCCAGCACGTCCGTCGTGCCGCCGGAAAGATGCAGCGCAAGATGATCCCCTTCGGGCAGATCGGTATCCACCCGGGCGGCCCGTAAATGGCCCCGCTGGTGGGTGGTCGTCCAGAAAGGCACCCGCAGCGCGGCGGCCAGCGAACGGCCCAGCCCCGCCCCGGCCAGGAAGACCGGCATGTAGGAATCGTCCCCGTCCGCCGGGGAAACGGACGCGCAGACCGCGCCGATGGGCTCCTCCGTCTGCGCCATAAGCGCTTCCGCCAGCTCAGGCAGCTGTTTGACATGGGCAAACAGCGCCTCGCTCTGCCGCAGGCCTCTTTCCCCCGCCGGAACCGGCAGGAGCTTTCGGCGGGAGATCCATCTGCCGCCCTCCCCGGCCAGCGCCGCGGAGGTCGTGTAGCAGCTGGTGTCCAGCCCCAGCACCATCATGCTTGGTCCCTGCGGGAAAAGGCGCCCAGCACCCCGTTGACAAAGGCGCCGCTCTTGTCGGTGGAATAGCGCTTGGCCATCTCCACCGCCTCGTTGATGACGACGCGCTCCGGCGTGTCCTTCACATACGTCAGCTCATAGAACGCCAGCCGCAGGATCGCCAGGTCGACCCGGGCCACCCGGTCCAGCGTCCACCCCCGCAGATAGGAAGCAATCTGCTCGTCCAGTTCCGGGGCGTGGGCGGCGGCGCCCGATACGAGGGCGCGGATAAAAGCGCAGTCCTCCTCGTATTCCTGATCGGTCACGGGGGGCTGTTCCTCCGCCTGCGTTTCCCCGCCTTCCGCGGCGTCTTCCCCGTCGGGCCGCGGCGCTTCCGCCGGCTCGAACCCGATCAGGCCGCGCAGGGTTTCCTCCCCGCCGTCGCCGCCTTCCAGCTGTTCATAAATCAATTGCATCGCGGCGACTCGCGCCAGTTTCCGGGCCATATCGTTCTCCTTGTGTTCCGGGAAGCCCGCGTCCGTGACTCCCGTTTTACCGCATGATTGCGGGTACAGGCTGCCCCGTACCCGCATCTTTCATATTCAGCTTTTCGCTGTGATCAGCCGGACGCTGTCATTCCGGCTTTTTTTCGAACTCCTCCTGAATGTCGGAGACTGCCTGGTCCGCCTGCCCGGCGAGATCGGCAGCAGCATCCTGCGCCGCTTCGGCCGTATCCTGAACGGCTTCCACCGCGTCCTGCGCCGCTTCAGCAGCTTCTCCGGCCGTTTCCTGAACGGCTTCGGCGGCGTCCTGCACGCATTCCGCCGCCTGCTCGCAGGCATCGCACACCGCTTCCTGCGCCGCTTCGGCCTTCTCCTGAACCGCTTCGGCGGCATCCTGCGCGCATTCGGCCGCCTGCCCGCAGACATCGCACACCGCTTCCTGCGCCGCTTCGGCTTTCTCCTGAACGGCTTCCACCGTGTCCTGCGCCAGATCTTCCGCCTGTTCGCGTACCTCGAATGCGAGGTCCTGCACGGCTTCCTTCACTTCCGCTGCGGATTCCTGTACAACAGATACAGGCTCCGGCTGGTCGTCAAAATCCGCGTTGCTGACGGTGCGGCGCACCTGTTCCACCAGCTGCTGGTTCCGGGCGTTCAGCTGGGCGCGGGTGGGGAACAGGCGGTTGTACCAGCGGTTCAGCACTTCCCGCTTGTTGGTCACGCCGCCGATGAATACGCCCAGCCCCAGCAGCAGCCCCAGCACGGCCGTCTTCCAAAAGCCAATGGTAAACAGGCCGATGCCCACCAGCAGGGCAATGCCCATGCACAGCAGCATGCATTCCATCGTGCCGACCTGCAGAAATTTCCTGACCCGTTTGTCAGACATATTCATTCCTCCTGTACGTTCTTCCTGCAAAGCAGGGGGATCGTCGATTATTCCCGGATGTTCCCGAATTCCTGTTTCACTTCTTCTTCCGCCTGCTGAACGGTTTCCTGAACCAGGTCCTCAGCGGCGGCCGCTTCCTGGACGACCGTTTCCGCCGCTTCCTCCGCGGCAGTCACTGCCGCGGGCATTTCCGCGGGCGCTTCCAGGACGGGCGCGGGCTGTTCCGGCGCGGGGGCGGGCGCTTCCTCTTCAAAGACCAGTTCGTGGGCGGGCTTTTCTTCTTCCGGCTGCGGAGCGGGAGCTTCGCTGCCCACCTCATAGGGGGACTGGCGCTCCATGGCGGCGTCGGTATCGGTCAGGTCGGCATTGACGTACTTGACGTTGACGCCGGAGGAAACGGTCAGGTACTGCTTGATCTGCTTCTGCATGGACTCGGTGGCCAGCGGGATGGAGATATTGTCCGGCACGGTGCCCTTGAGGTCGACCACCACGCCGTCCTTGTAGTTGCGCACGCGCAGGCTGGTCATGTTGAATTCCTCATGGGTGTCGGTGCACTTGCGGACCAGGTTTTCGATCGCCTTGATAGAAATGCGGATCTCGCCGCTGTCGTTCTGCTGGACGACAAAATCCTTGCGCTTATAGCGGATCCGGCCGGGGATGCTGAACAGCAGCAGGGAACCCAGCAGCTCCAGCACGCCCATGCAGATGACCACGATCCTGCGGATCGTCCAGTAGCCGGCGGCGTTGATGTCGGATTTCTCCGCTTCCTGGAGCTCCTTGAGCACATCCACCGTTCCCTTGTCCAGGGCGATGCCGTTCAGCCGGATGCCCACATACAGGGTGACGATGCTGAATACCAGCAGGATAAAGGCCACGACAATCAGGGTCAGACGGGTACCGAAACGAGCTTTCATAATCGATCTGTTCCTCCTTTGTTTATGTATGAGCGTCGTCCTGTTCCGGACGTTATCCTACATGCCTGCGGCGCGGAGGCCGTACTGCCCCCGCATCCTTCCCGGGCTTATTCGGCCGCGGGCGTTTCCTGTTCCGCCGGCGCTTCCGCCGCGGGTTCCTGCTCGGGCCGGGCTTCCGGCTCCGCCGGCGCTTCCCCGGCGGGGGCGGCTTTTTCTTCCGCGTTTCTGGCCTTCTTATGGGCGCGGGTCTTGCGGGTCTTGGGTTCCGGCCCCTCCAGCGCGGGCCTCCGGGTGGATTCGATGGCGGCGTCCCGCTCCTGGTTTTCCTTTGCGAAGCTGACGCCCTGCACGTGCACGTCCACCTTGACCACGTGCAGCCCGGTCATGGACTCGATGGCCTTGCGGACGTTTTCCTGCACCTCGGAAGCCACCTTATGGATGGGCGTCCCGTACTCGACGGTGACGTAGAGGTCCACCGAGGCTTCCTCGCTGCCCAGCTCCACCTTGACGCCGCGGGTGATGTTGCGGTTGCGGCTGATGATGTCGCTGAAGCCGCCGGCGGTCACCATGCCGGCGATCCCCTCGACTTCGGTTGCGGCCACGCCGGCGATGATGGCGATGACCTCATTGGCGTATTTTATCGTGCCCCCGTTCTGCAGATCCAGATCCACATTGACGGGTAAGTTTTCTTCCTTGGACGGCATTTGCGCGCACCTCCCCTTTATTATGCCAAGTATATCAAATCTGAACGGATTTGGCAACTGCCAATCGCAATTCTTCCGCGATCTTCCCCGGCTCCGGGCTGTTTCTTTTGCCGGAATGCCTGAAGAAAACCGAAAAATAAACAAAATTCCGCCGCAGGCAGGGAAATCACGCCCGGCCGGCGGCGGAAGAAGGGATTAAAATTGATGTCTTATTTCGCGTTTTTGACCATGCCCCAGAAGTTGTTGTACAGGGACAGCTTGTCGTCCGGGATGCTGTGGAAGAACTCGCAGCGCTCGATCACGTCCGGATCGGGGTTGATGGTCTTGTTTTCGGTGTAGTCCTCGCCCATCAGCTCAATGGCCGCGGCGTTGGGGGAAGAATACCAGATGTATTCGCAGTTCTTCTTGGCGATGTCGGGGCGGCAGAGGAAGTTGATCAGCTTCTCGGCGTTTTCCTTGTTCTTGGCCGTAGCGGGGATGACCATCGGGTCGATCCACACGTTGCTGCCCTCCATGGGCACGGCGTAGTCCAGGTCCTCGTTCTTTTCCATCGCGTACAGGGCGTCGCCGGAATACATCAGCGCCAGGGCGGCTTCGCCGGCCACCATCTTGTCCTTGGTTTCGTCCACGTAGTAGGCCTTGACGATGGGCTTCTGGGCGATCAGCTTGTCGGTGGCGGCTTTGAGCTCGCGCAGGTCGCGGCTGTTCATGGAGTAGCCCAGGTATTTGAGGGCCACGCCCAGGGTGTCGCGCATGGAGTCCATCATGAAGATGCTGTCGGCGTACTTTTCATCCCACAGGATGCCCCAGGACTCGACCGGCTCATCCACCATTTTGGTGTTGTACAGGATGCCGACGGTGCCCCACATGAAGGGGACGGAGTACTTGTTTTCCGGGTCGTAATCCGGGTTTTTCAGGCTGTCCTGGATATGGACGAAGTTGGGCACGTTGTCAAAGTTGATTTCCGCCAGCATGTTCTTGGAAATCATCCGCTCCACGCAGTAGTCGGAGGGGAAGACCAGGTCGTACGCGCCGGGGCTGACCTCGACCTGCAGCATCATGTCCTCGTTGGTGGTGAAGTACATCTTGTTGACGTGGATGC